>CAMWLE010000088.1 GCA_947175015.1 uncultured bacterium | reverse complement strand
CACGCATAAAGCGCGTGAAAACGCCTCGCGGTGGCGTAGGTGTGAAAAGTAACTGAACTGCTACCTTTATTTGTGCAATGTGCCATAAAAGCATTGCGGGGATTATAGTTTTACAATATAATAAAAAGGTATTATTCTTGAAAAATCTATGACAAGTGAACGGAAAAGGAGAAGGCGATGAGTGAAAATGAACTGCGGAATTTGAAGGAGCAAATTGCGTGTTGGAAGAATGGGGAAGAATATCAGAAAATCATAGATACGGTGGAAGCAATTCCGGAAGAAGAGAGAGATGATGATCTGGCGAGTATGCTGGCGCAGGCGTATCGTGACCTGAATGAGGAAAATTCTGAGCTGGAATTATATGAGACAGATGAGCTGGATGCGGTAGAGACACATATTTCCAAGTGTTTCGGAGAATTTGAGAATGTATTTCATGAAATTGTATCGCCGGATATTCATGTAGATATCTGTGTTATCCCTCCAAATGATGATCGAAATTACTATACGCTGGTGACAATGGGGATGGGCGCGCATAGAATGAATGTGCCGGAGGAACTTGCCGAATATGAATTGGAGCGGGCGGAATTGCTGGTTGCATTGCCGTCAGACTGGAAATTGGATCAGGATTCTATGGAGGATGAGACCTGGTATTGGCCCATCAGAATGCTGAAAAGTATAGCCCGTCTGCCAGGACAAAATGATACTTGGTTGGGGTGGGGACATACGGTGGCTTCTGATGAGGGAACAACCTATGCGGAGAATACGAAATTATGCGCTGCCATGTTAATATATCAGCAAGTGGGCGAGGAAGAAGCTGACATTTGTGAATTGCCTGGAGGGGAGAAGGTGAACTTTTATCAACTGCTGCCTTTGTATGATGAAGAAGTGGCATTCAAATGTGAGAATGATGGAGAAGCGTTGTTAAAGAGGATGAAAGGAATCAGTTTTGTAGTGGATATCAATCGTCGGAGTGCAATGGAAAAGGTCAGTACAGGAGAATATTCGTTTCATGTGACCTTGAAGTTAAACGCTCGCTTCCAGCCCAGGGATCGCCATGTATTGGAGGACGTGTTGGAAGAGGTGTTGGGGGAGCAGGCGCTTGGTGAGGTGGATGGAGGCGGAACTATGCAGATGCCATCCGGTGAGATATCATATTGCGATATTGAGATAAATCTGAAGGATGGAAATCAGGAGACGCTGGAAACGTTGGTCCAGATTGTGAATCATTTTGGTGTTCCCAAAGGCTCTCAACTGCAGGCGGAGGGATTGACAATGTCCATAGGTGAGCAGGAAGGCATGGCTGTGTATATGAATGGAACGGAGCTGGGGGACGAGGTATATCAAAATTGCGATATTAATTATGCCATAGAGCAGATGGAGACTTTGATGAAAGGAATCGGGCGTATGTATAGCTATTGGGAAGGCCCTGAGGATACAGCGCTGTATTTCTACGGAACTGCTTATGAAAAAATGTTGGAGGCAGTGAAGGGGTTTTTGGAGGAGTATCCACTGTGCCGGAAATGTGTGGTGAAACAGATTGCGTAATGGTTAGACGTTACCGTAATTGTATGGCAGAACAGAAGCGTAGTAGTTTGTCATAGCCATAATTGTGATGGAAGTAGTAATGAAGTCAGCAAGTTATGATATTGTAATTGCTGGAGGGATATGCTATACTGTTTTTGTAGCTGAAAAACGAAAATTCATACATCTTATTTACGAATGAGAAAATGTCATGGGGCCGCAAAGCTGTAAATTACTGATTTGGCGGGAGGATAGGATCATGGAAGTTGTGGTGACATCAGAGGTTGGGATGAATGAATGAATGGCAGGCAGGAAGAGTATTGCGAGGAGACTATGGACAAAAAAATGGAATTTTTCCCTGATGGAACGAAGATTGATGATTGGTTTTACGACACAAAAGTTCCGGAGCTGTCAGATTTGGGAAAACAATATGTGCTGACAGATTATGGCATCCATGATGATGGAAAAGTGTATACAAAGGAGATACAGGCGCTCATTGAATCCGCTGCAGACGAAGGCGGCGGAGTAATCGTGGTTCCGGCAGGTACATATATGACAGGTGCGCTTAAGTTTGTCCAAGGCGTGAATTTGTATGTTGCTGAGGGCGGAGTGCTGAAAGGAAGCGATGAGATTACCGATTATCCCATATGTGAGACGCGAATCGAAGGAGAAACCTGTAATTATTTTGCAGCGTTGATCAATGGAGATGGGCTTGACGGATTTATCATGTGTGGGCCGGGAATGATTGACGGAAACGGCCTCAGATCCTGGAAGGCATTCTGGCTTAGGAGAACATGGAATCCCAAATGTACCAACAAGGATGAACAGAGGCCTCGGCTGGTATATTTATCCAATTGTAAAAATGTGCTGGTGGCAGGACTTAGCTTGCATAATTCACATTTTTGGACCAATCATTTATATCGATGCCATCATGTGAAATACGTGAATTGTCATATATTCTCTCCTGCACAGCCGGTAAAAGCACCCAGTACGGATGCTATTGATATTGATGTGTGTACGGATGTGCTTGTTAAGGGTTGTTATATGGAAGTGAATGATGATGCGGTTGTGTTGAAGGGGGGGAAAGGTCCTTGGGCGGATGAAGCGCCGGAAAACGGTTCCAATGAAAGGATTATCGTGGAAGACTGTACTTACGGTTTCTGCCATGGCTGTCTTACAGTAGGTTCCGAGTCCGTACATGACAGGAATATCATTGTAAGGAGAATTAAAGTCTCCGAAGCAAGCAATCTGCTTTGGCTCAAAATGCGTCCGGATACGCCGCAGCATTATGAATATATTACGGTGGAAGATATTGAGGGGACGATTAAGAACTTCCTGAATATTCATCCCTGGAAACAGTTTTTTGATCTGAAGGGAAGAACGGACATGCCGGTATCTCATGCGAATCATATTACTATGAGAAATTGCAATTGTAAGTGTACTACTTGTTTTAATGTTACATCCGATGATGAGCAATATCTGCTTACTGATTTTACTTTTGAAAATGTCAATGTGGATGCGGAGCATATGTGGTGTGAGGGTGGAAATCCGGAACTGTTTCAGATAAAGTAAAGTGATTTGTGCAAGAAGTTAAAATGCTTTTGCGAAAATAGATTTTTTGACGACTTCAGCCAACTTTTTTTAGTGGTTGGCTGAAGTCATGTTGATATATTTTTTCATCTCCATTCTTGGCTTGTGCCATAATTTCGTCTACTACAGCCTTTTTATTATCGCATACTGACAGAAGGATGTATCTCACCCAATTATGGAATTCTGCCTGTTCCTGTGCACCCAATTTTCTTAAGCGTCCGTATGCTTTTCTGATTGTAAAATAAATGTATACGGTTTTTCATAGAGGACACCTCTTTCTTGTTTTTTGTTGTGTGGTAAATAGTATACCATAGAGACTGGTGTTCTCTATTAATTTTTCTAAAAAATTCCCCAGATAAAGTTGCACTATCATAATGTTTATAATATTGACAAAAATAGAAATTTTGTATAATATTATAAATACTTAGAATGCCTGGATGCAGATCTGGGGAGAAATAAAGGGAAACAATAATGTCATCAGATACAGTATGTAAGACGGTTCATCAGTATAGCAAAGCGCCTATATCTGCGGAAGATATGAGAAAGCTGCAGGAAATCGCAGAGGATTACCGTAAGGTGAAGAAGTATGTCTATCAGCGTTACAGCGGGATAGGCAGCCTCGCCAAACTTTATCCGGGCTATACCATTCAAAATGAGATGACAGACAGTGGACTGAGGGCAGAATTAGGGCTGCCGTCGGTGTATTTTTATTTGGCAATGTTTGATGCCCTTGGAGATATCAAGGGGCAGTGGACACGGACAAAGTCAAAGCTTTTGAAGCTGATAGGACAGAATGAAAATTTGAGCGCTGAAGAAAAGCATTATCTGCGTTTTCTTCTGAAGGTGAATAATGCTTTTACGGCGGTGCTGAATCAGGAGATGATGGTGCTGCCGAAAGAGATACAGAAAAAGCATCAGGAGTTGGCAGTGGAAGTGGACACGGAAAAAATGCACCGTTACCTGTGCAGGCAGGTGAGAAAGTACCATATTTCCAATGCCAGGCAGGAGAAGGAAGGGAAGAAGCAGACAGAAAGCGCAACAGGTTTTGCTATTGCGGAGCGAGCATATCGCTATGGAGATGGCGGCATTTATATATCAACAAAAGAAAACAGGAAGCGTATTTTTGTGCCGCTGACGGATAACAATCAGTATAAGAGCCAGCTCTATGTCCGTCTCTTTCCTGAAGAGGCCAGAATAGAGATTAAGGCGTCGGTCAATGTGACAGTGCGCTCTCATGAGGATTACACAAATCAGATTGGGTTGGCCATGGGAATGTATACCATGCTGACCACCCATGAAGGGCATAGTTATGGTGAGAAGCTGGGAGAGTACCAGACATCGTATGCGGATTGGATCAGAGAACAGACAGGGAGCTATCACCGTAATCGGGCAGATAATCCCGGACGTAAAAAGTATCAGGCGAAAAAGAATCGGTATGAAGAACAAATGCATAGTTATATCAATCATGAATTGAACCGATTTCTGAAGGAAGAGAAACCACAGAAAATATATATTGTGAAGCTGCCGGGAGCAAAGGCAGGGGGCGTGAACAGGAAAATCAACAATTCCGTGTCCATGTGGCAGAGAGGGTATATCAGGAAACGTTTGGAGCAGAAGTGCAGAGAGCAGTCTGTGGAAATTGTGGAGGTGCTGGGAAAAGGAATCAGTATGGAATGCAGTCATTGCGGGGCATCGGGAAGCAGGAAGTCCGGCACATTTTATTGTGAGGCTTGCGGATATACGGTTGAAGAGAAAACCAATACCGCCCAAAATGTGTTGAAGCGGGGCATGGAAGGAAAAGCGATTATTTAGAGGATAGGAGAGGCGGCTTTTGTTCGTTGGAGGGAACCTGCCTTGATAACAGGAAGGTATTTTCTATCTGTTTTGTGTCATTTTTCAGACTTACTTGTTTATTATATCAAAGTATATATATCTTATTTTATAAGATGGGAATGAGCGAATCTGAAAAATGATATGAAAATTGGAATTCAGGGTTTTAGAAGCAGTATACAAAACAGCAATTACTGAAGTGGAACCACATTGTGTTAAATCAGGTATGCAGCAATACTAACTGGAGTATTGGTTTCATTTTGCGGATATGCCCATGGATTGTCATCAAAGGGATCAACAGATGCGGTGGACAGGTGAGGAATATATGCAGTTGGCGGAAAGTGATAGCATGCAGAACATTAGACAGCCGGAATGGAAGGCAGCAAAAGGATATACGATTCATACGAAAACAGGGATTGCAGAGCGACTTGGAAGCAATAGCACTACAAGAGATTATTTCTGTACCCTGCATTTTTACCTGTCTGCACCGGGGGAGATTCTACGGCTTCAGGATGATGGTTACGAATACGCGGTAGCAACATATGCGTTGCATGTGGACGACAAATATATTTATACATATGATTATCAGCCTGAAGAAAGTTGGACCACCTATCGACAGGATTTCTCGGAAGAGCGATTTCTTAGAGAAGATTACAGGTTTACGGAAAGGGTTTATTTCCGCGTTGTTGTCAGAAAAAAGGCAATAGCAGGGGCGGAGCGGCAAGAACAGGAAAAATGTCCAGAATTTGATTTGCAGAAAATTCTGCAGTGGCAGAGGAATGTGGAGGAAATGCAGATTTTCCAAGGTAGGAAAGTATCCAATCTAAAAACATCCAAGTCATTTCCAAGGAATGGTGAAGCCATTCCTTTAAATACGCAGGAGAGCAAGTTCATCCTGGGCAGGGTTCTTCCAGGTTGGGGCAGTTCAGTCACTGTCAGTGACTCTGCAAGAGGCGATGACGTGGATAGCGGCATGACGGGAAGCATGTCAGACCAAGAGGAGAGAGAAGCCGCTGTAACATGCAAACAGAGTGTGTTGAAAGTTACGGTAAAAGAGGAACAGGCGGAGCCGGAAAGAACATTGTTTCATTGTGAGATTCAGAACACCGTTCGGACAGTGCAGGAGAGATGGGCTGAGGATATGCTGTGTTTTTTGATATTGACAGATTCCCATTATGCTGTCAACGGAACATGGGAAGATACGGTGGACAATCTGTATCAGGTAACGGAGCGGCTGAGAGAAAAGGGAATGAAAGTGGATGGCGTCATTCATTTGGGGGATATCACCGACGGAATGCTTCCGGCAGAAATTACCAGGGATTATGTGTCAGCGATGTTAGAAGATATCCGTGGTATTGGAGTCCCCTGCTATTATGTGTTGGGCAATCATGATTCTAACTATTTCCGTGAGAATCCGGAGCGGTTTTCCGAAGAAGAAATGCGCAGCCTGTATCTGCAGAAGGAAGAGCATTCCTATTATCAGGTGGTTTTGTCGAATGGGAATACGGAGCAGCAATCTGCAATGTGGCACTTGCGTATGATTTTTCTGGATTCTTTTGACCCAAAGGAAACAGTACGTTATGGGTTTCACGAGGAAGAACTGGATTGGTTGGAACATCTTCTTGGACAGACACCATCGGATTGGCAGGTTTTGATATGCAGCCACGTACCGCCAACACCACGGCTGCATTATTGGAGTGATGTGATTCGCGGAAGCCGCAGGCTGCTTCGCATTTTAAAAGAATATCAGGCTCGAACCGGCGGGTTAATCGGTTTTATCCATGGACATAACCATGCGGATCAGGTCGATTATGAGGAAGGATTTCCCATCATCTCTATCGGTTGCAATAAATGTGAGTATTTCACGGATAGAAAGCCGGCAGGTGCAGTGACTTATGAGAGAAAACTGCATACAGTTTCACAGGACTTATGGGATGTGTGCCTGGTATCACCGAGAAAGGGCACCATGGAACTGGTTCGGTTTGGCGCCGGAGCGGACCGCCATATTGTGAAAATGACAGAAAAAGATAGGAGAATGGAAACGCCGATGAAAAAAGTGATTACTTATGGAACATTTGATCTGTTCCATGAAGGACATTATAATCTCTTAAAGCGCGCAAAGGAATTGGGCGATTATTTGATTGTGGGAGTAACAACAGAACATTATGATGAGCAGAGAGGCAAACTTAATATCGTAGATCCACTTTTGGAGCGAATTGAAAATGTGCGCAAAACCGGCTTTGTGGATGAAATTATCATCGAGGATCACGAGGGACAGAAAATAGAAGATATCCAGAAGTACAATGTGGATATTTTTACGCTGGGGTCAGATTGGCGGGGCATGTTTGACTATCTGAAATCTTATTGTCAGGTCATTTACCTGGAAAGGACACCGGGGATATCTTCCACGATGCTGCGAAAAGGGAAATTTCCCATTATCCGCATGGGTATAGTGGGAACAGGGCGTATTGCGCCGCGTTTCCTGTCAGAAGCAAAATATGTCAGCGGGTTGGATGTACAGTGTGTCTATAATCCTCATAAGGAGAGTGCGGAGAAGTTTGCGGCAGAATATGCGTTAGAAGGCTATGGCGCTTCTTTTGAGGAATTTCTGGATGCGGTGGATGCCATTTATATTGCAAGTCCTCATGAGACACATTATGACTATGCAAAAAGGGCGCTGCTTGCAGGAAAACATGTCTTGTGTGAGAAGCCTATGGCGTTTACCCGTAAACAGGCGGAAGAACTGTTTGATCTGGCAAGGGAGAGACAGCGGGTGATGATGGAAGGAATTAAAACCGCTTATTGTCCGGGATTTGCACAAATCGTCAACATTGCCAAGAGCGGCAGAATCGGAGAAATCAAGGATGTGGAAGCATGTTTCTCACGACTGACGGCGCCGAATCTGCGGGAAATGGTGGATGTCAGATATGGCGGCGCCTTTATGGAATTTGGAAGTTATACCATTTTGCCTATTTTCAAGATGTTGGGAATCGATTATAAAAAAGTGGAAATCAACAGTATTCCGGCAAAAAACGGGGTGGATCTCTATTCAAAGATTCAGTTTCATTATGGGGACGGGTTTGCCACTTCCAAGACAGGAATCGGTGTAAAATCAGAGGGACAGCTATTGATTTCCGGTACAAAGGGCTATATATTGGCAGAATCGCCCTGGTGGCTGACAAGGAAATTCCAGGTGCGCTATGAGGACCCAAGTCAGATTGAAACCTATACACCGAAATTCGTGGGAGATGGTTTGCGCTATGAGATTGGAGATTTTGTTTCTCACATTAACGGTTATGGCGGATATGCTTTTAAGCTGACAGAAGAGGAATCCATAGCCATGGCTGATGTGGTGGAACAGTTTCTGGCGAAGCGGGATGATGAGAGAAGGCTGTTTCATCAAAAGAATCAATCTGCGGGTGTCAGAATCTGGGCCCATAGGGGATGTAGTTATCAATATCCTGAGAATACGTTGCAGGCATTCAGGGCGGCTTGTGAACTGCCGGGAATTGCCGGAATTGAATTGGATATTCAACTGACGAAGGACGGGCAGTTGGTGGTGTTTCATGATGAGACTGTGGACAGGCTGATGGATGCCACAGGGAATCTCAGGGACTATACGCTTGCGCAGTTGAGGCAGATGTGTTTTAAGGATTGGGAGCGGGCAAATGGTGTGGGGGGATGTAATTGCACAGCGGCCGAAAACGGGAGTGTCTTGGGTGAGCGCATGACTGTGGCCAGTGAACAGGAGAAGGGGGATATAGCAGTTGATGTGTCTGGCGGACAGAAGGAAGCGAATATAACAGTTGATGTGTCTGACGAACAGGCAGCATTGGGTGAAAATGCAGTATTGTTCGATCAAACCATGCCAGTGATTCCCACAATGGAAGAGGTTCTGAAATTGATCAGGCCTTACTCTATGGAACGAGGTGTCCGGATTAATATTGAATTAAAGAACAGCAGAGTGCCTTATGAGGGGATGGAAGAAAAGATTTTGGATCTGGTGAAGCAATATGGGATGGAGGCATATGTGGTATATTCTTCTTTTAGCAGTGATTCACTGAAAAAGCTGAAGATGCTGGACAATACCGTAGAAACGGGAATTCTGCAGTCAGATATCAGAGATTGCCTGGGCCTTGCAGAGAATGTAAGAGCGGATGCCCTGCATCCAAATGTAGACAGCATAATGGAAAACGATATCGTTTGGGGCGATGTGATGCAGAGCGGAATGACACAAAATGCAGCGGATGTTTTCCGGCAGTCAATCATACGGGCATGGAACAGTCAGGAACCGTTCTACAGACAAGTAAAACAGTATCATATTTTCAACCTTTGCGATTTGAAACGGAAGGGAATTACGGATTTTATTACCAATGTGCCGGAGGAATACCTCTGAAAAGTGCCGGAGAATATCTCTGAAAAGTATTGGAGATTCTTTGAAAAAGGCGGTAGGGAAGGAAAGCGGATTATGCTGAAATATATTAAGAAACAAATCAATGAATTATTGGACACATTGGCGGAAGCAAAGCAGGCAGTAGAAGCTGTGATTTTGCAGGAGGATGAAGAGGAATTGATGAGTATTCTGGCGGATGCTCAGGATGCTGCTGTTGCCATTGGGAATAAAATTGAGTCCTCTGAAGGAACCGAGGAATCGGAGACATCAATATCTGAAGAGGATGGGAGTTCTGCAGTTAAATTGATAGGTTTTCTGGAATTATATTGTGAACTTTTATGGAAATTGATTCAGTCAAAGGAAACAGAAGAAAGGCTTGCGATATTAGCAGAAGCATGGGGGATTCTGGACAGTGTAAGGCAGGGAATACGGGAACTTCCCGATCAGATGGTCATTGTATTCATGCCCTACAAGGCATCGATGTGGGATTGTATGGAAAGCGTCTGGCAGGCAGCATGTGAGGATCCGGACTGGGTGCCTTTTGTGGTACCGATACCCTATATGGATCTGAAAGATGGTGAGGTTACTGCCAGCCATTATGAGGGAGGAGATTTTCCGCCTGAGGTACCGATTACAATATACAGCGAATTTCCTTTAGAACAGATACATCCGGAGGCCATCTATATCCATAATCCTTTTGATGATAACAATATTGTGACCTCAGTATTGCCCCAATATTATTCCACAGAACTGAAAAAGAACACGGACAGATTGATTTATTGCCCTTATTATGTGACCGGGGAAGCTGTTTTTGTGACCCACAGATACATACCTTCCTATGACAATATGGATTTTATTGTAACACAATGTGAGAAAATGATTGCTTCATACTCTGAACAAATACCCAGGAAGAAATTTCTTCCCTTTGGCAGTCCTATTGCGGATAGAATTCTGCGCATGGAGAAAGAAAAACCTGCTATTCCCGAAGCATGGAAAAAACAACTGAAAAACGGCAGGGACTTCGGAGGGGACAGAGTTGTAATGCTTAATACCAGCATTTCTCTGTTTATGAAGCAGCGGGAAAGATTTCTGGATAAGATAGAATACCTGATTCGTCTGGCAAAACAGATTAAGGGAATCACATTGGTATGGAGGCCGCACCCGCTTCTTCATGCCACCGCACAGACCATGGGAGAAACTTATGCGGCCAGGCTGGCGGAGCTGGAAAATAAATTCCTGGAGGAAAAGATCGGAGTATTGGACCAGACGCGGGATGTGGGAGTAACGGTGGCACTTTGCGATGCTTATTTGGGAGAAACAGCCTCATCTATGATTCATATGTTTGGTATAGCAGGCAAACCCAGATTTTATATCAATTTGCAAATGCCTGACAATGAGAAGGCGGCAGAAGATACTTTTTTGGTCAGTGGTTTCTGTCAGACGGAAGAAACAGAATATTATGTGCTGGATCAGCCGGGGTGGATTGCAGAAAGGAATAAGTCTGCCGGTCAGGTGAAGCTGCTTGTACGTATTCCCGGCAGAGAATTTGTTCGAGGGAGAGCGTATCGAGGTATGGAGTTGAAGGGAGATAGTTTGTGGCTGTACCCTGAGCACGCAAAGGGGATTTTTATTTACCAGATAGGAACCGGCAGGATGCGGAAGGTATTTGAACATAAGATGTTGGAGATTATGGAGAGTGCTGCGGCGGGAAGCGGACACACACATGGAAAGATAGAACATAACAAGTTGATGACGAAAAAGAATGGTGAGACAGAAAGCGGCAACGGGCAAGGAGGATTTGCGAATGGTATAGCAGAAACAGATATGGAAAGTGCGAAAACCGAAATTTTTCTCACAGTAGGAGAGGAATGTCTGGCAGCTATGAGGGCGGAGAAATTTCAGAGAGGAAATTTGAACCATGAATGGTATGAGAATGAGAAAAGCAGTGCGGAGGATTTCTTTCATTTTCTGCAGACTGCCAAAGAAGAGGAATTAACAGGTTATCAGGGGGCATACCCTGTCTGGCTGGCGACTTTGGATGGGAGCTGCGGCAGAAAAATTCTGCATGCTGTCAAGGCAAGTTTGACAGGAAGAAAATAGAAATTAGAACAGATATCAATGAGAGCAGAAATGACCAACAAGATAGAATACTATGACATTGGACTGCATTTAAAATATTTATGAATGATGACATTTATATTGATAAGTCTGGTACACACTCTTTTATGAATAGTCGAATCGGAAAACGCAAGAGGTATTTTGCGTCAGCCGCCCTCGGCGTTTTGGGGAGAATTTGCAATTTAGAGGAAGATGAGAAACAAAATGACACTGGTAAAAAGTGCCGCCATGACAGTAAAAAGAGCTGTCATAGCGGCAGTATTTTTTTAACCATGTATATGTTTTTGTGGTGTTGTTAGTCAGATTTTTTTTGCTGAAGGTAAAATTTGTGGACAGGTTTCATAGAGAGGCAAGTTTGCGGTTGTGGTCAGCATAGAAGTTGGTATATGATGAGAATTAAAAAATATATAGTTCATTCATAAAATATGCAAATAATATGTATAGATATGAATAATAAAAATATTTTTGTATAAAATTAAAAAAATAGTGGACATTTATGCAAAAAGTGGTATGATAT
>CAMWLE010000087.1 GCA_947175015.1 uncultured bacterium | reverse complement strand
CATGCGTTGCGCAAGCAAGGGCATGCGTTGCGCAAGGAAGGTCATGCGTTGCATAAGCAAGGGCATGCGATGCGTCAGGAAGGCCATGCCACAGGGCAGCAGGGTGATGTGGAAGGCGGACTGCAGACTGTGATGCAAGAGCCATATCACAGGGAAAACAAGCAGAGGTTGAAATTACAGGAACAAGAATGTGGCTTACCGGAACAGAATGAATTGTGCGGAGAAGCGGACGGAGCGGAAAAAGTCCGGCTGCAGCAATATATTGACAGGAGGAATTTTTTTACAATTGAGTCTCATCTTGCGTTCAGCTTTGTGGCTATGTTTTTTGCGCTGCTTCTGATGTACAAATTGACTGAGGGAAGTAAGCATTTGCTGACTTTTATGGCGGCGGCCCTTTTTATCATTGCTTTGATGGAGACAAAATTCTATAAAAAGGCGGTTTTACTGGGTGTTACTTTTGCGTATTTTTATTCCTATATGGCCGTTGATGATTATGACTATCTGGTGCCTTTTGTGCAGGAAGAGCGTCGGGCAAGTGTGAATCAATGGCAGGAGGCGCTTGCCGGGCGGCTTGTAATAGATATGGATGAGGTGCCGTCTTATGAAAATGTGGTCATATGGATGCTTTATGATACGGTGGACGGCACGAATGTCAACACACAATGGCAGTTGCTCTATGCTCTTCCGGAAGGTTTTGGCATTAGCTGCTGTATGCCGGAATATGTGGGGGAGCATTTCGACACCCTCCAAAGTAAATATCTCTGTGTACCGCCGGGGGGCGTGATTGAAAAACGTTGTATTCAGGCGGGATATACCAAAATTGTGGAAAGTGGAAAAGCGGTACTGTATCAAAGGTATTAGTGTGAAGGAAATGAAGATTTTCTAAGGGGCTATTTCTCCTATAAATTTAATCAGACTGGCGGCGATGGTGTATCTTCCCCGTTCGTTGGGATGGGTGCCGTCTGACAGATAATCGTCCGCATTGCGTTCCGTGATGATAAAATCACGATAATGATCCAGGAAATATAGTCCCATTTCAGAAGAAAGTTCTTCTGCGGCATTGATATAGACCAAAAATTCGGAACCTTTCTCACTCATGGGTTCTGTCCCCTGTCCAAATAATTGGACGTGGGTCGGTGTCATGATAATATAATAGGCGTCCGGCAATATAATCTGCAATGCGCGGATACAACTGCGCAGGCTGCCTGTGTAGGCGGCAATATCAGATGGATCATCAGGATTTTCAACTGGGACACCGGAATAGTAATCATTAATGCCATAATTGAAGACAAAGCAGAGCTTTTTGCCTTCCAGTTCGTCTAAAGCAGTGCCATTAGGAGCGAAGATATTGCCCTGTTCCGAAACAATAATATTATCGTCCACAAAACGTCCGAAAATATCGGGAAGATCCTTACCTTCACCCCGGCGGGCGGCGCTGGTGCCGCCAATGGCATAGTTGTAAACGGAAGCACCGGACAGACTGGCTGCATATCCCGGAATGGAGGTACTTCCTGTATAGTTGGCCAGGACGCTGTCGCCAAAAAGTACAAGGCACCAATCGGATAGATCTGGGTAATGGGTGGGAGTGCTTTTTTCCCGTTCTATGATGCTGCGGAGTGCATTCCAGAAAATGTCCTCATTGTCGGGCGTGATCTGGTACCTGCCATCCCCGCAGAAGGTAGTTGCGAAAACGGTAAATCCAATGTCCTGGTTTATATCAAAAACGGATTCTTCATAATTACCGGGAGCCATCATCAGCCATTCCTCGAAACCGGGGAAAAAAGTTACCACATTGGGAAAAGCGGATAATTCGTTTACCAGAGTATGGTAAACAGTAAGCAGTGTATCCAGCTCCCCGGTTTCCAGATTGCGCCAATAATCAATATAAGGGTAGGGCAATAAGATATTAAAGGAAATGCCGGGATGTGATTCTATGCAGGTATATAAGCCCCTGGTGAGGCAGTCTTGCCAGTTCTTATCATTTTTCCCAACACTTTTCCATAAAAGAGCAGGATCCAGGCAGAGATAGATGAGGGAGACGTTATTGCCGGATTCCAGAATACAGTCCAAATATCGGGAAAGCTCCGTTGTATTTGTGATAGCGTGAGATGTTATTATGGTATCCAGTGCAAGATAATAGGCGAAATCTTCTTCACGAAAGCTTTTCGCGGAGTGCATGGAGAGAAGTACACTATCATAGGTTTCTTCGGACAATCTGTTAAGGTCTTCTTTCATTTGCGCACGTTCGGAAAAAAAAGAGCGCTGCGTGAAGAGATAGCATGCAAGAAAGACAACACAGGCCGCAAGTATAAGAAATATAATCCGCTGTGGGTTGCGGGCTGTACCAGGCTGTTTTTCACAGTCCTGTTTTGCAGGGGAGCCGGCATGGGAAGAGGAAGTTTCACAGTTCTGACTGGAACGCGGCTCAACTTGAGAAGAGGTGTCTTTACAAGTCTGATTGGAACGGGAGTTACTGTGAAAGCTGGGGGTTATTTTTTTGTCCTGCATATGGAATCCTTTCTATAGGAAAAGTCTATGTTTTCTTTGAAGGTAAAAAGCTTGTACCAATGGAACAGATGTATTCTAACATAGGCGAAAGTAATTGTAAAGGCAAGAGAGGTTAATCCCAGGTTTGAAAGGGGAGATTTACGGGTAGGGGAACCGCTGATAGCAACGATTCAGGGTAATATTTAAAGTTTTGCTTCGCATAAATGGCTCTTAATTATTAGATCATGTGCTCAGAGAATGTGCGGTTTATGGGCATTCCCTACCCGTGAAAAAGGGTTCCGCCATAACGCTTGCAATAATTTATGCGGTAGTATATACTTAGGTTTAATCTGTCGATGTGCTTGACAGCCGTATTGGAGATTATGTGGGGAGAAAATCGGGAGGATGGGATGCCATATGAAACAATTGGAAAAGTATTGCCGTCTCAATGGAACACAATGGGCAATTTTAGGTTCCCTGGTGGTAATCTGCATTTTACTTTTTATGAATATCACACCATATAGGAAGGAGTGGAAAACGGACCTCAATCCCTTGCAGCTTGGGTTTCTTCAAACTGGTGAATATACTATGGAAATTACATATGAAAATTCGCCTGGAGGCAACCATATTCTCATATGGTCGGATGAAATGGCGGATGAGCATAACCAAATGGGAATCCTTTTGGCAGAACAGGAAATCAATGAGGGCTCTGGGGTGATTCATGTTCCATTGGCCTTAGACTTTCCTGCATATGGCGTTTGTGTACGGACAATGTTGGACGAAGATGATGCAGGATACTTGACAAAGGTATTGATTCAAAGCAATCATCTTATATATAAGGACAATTATGTCTTAGGTGTTATTGTAATATTGGTGGGCGTATTGCTGACAGTTTGGTTCGGGCGGATGAACCAGGCATTGGAAACGGATGGAGTACAGGCAAAGCAGAAGATGTTTATGGGATATCCGGAAAAGTATATGATGCCGCTTGTGCTGGCAGGATTGGGGCTGTTGGCCAGCCTGCCGCTGTTTTCGGATGCTCTGCTTTGGGGGGATGATACGGCATTTCACTTGGTTCGGCTGGAGGGTATTTATCAGGGAATGAGGACAGGGGATTTCCCTGTGCGTATCACGCCCCAGCAAATGGCAGGGTATGGCAGTTTGACGGCGGCAATGTATCCTCAACTGTTTCTGTATCCTGCGGCACTGCTGCGTTTTATGGGCGTGTCTCTTATGGTGAGTTATAAAATATTGTTGGTGATCATCAATACTGCTACGGCTTTTGGGGCATATTATGCGGCGGTAAACATATGTGATTCCCGGAAAATCGGTTTGTGGATGAGTATCCTTTATACTTTTTCGGTTTATCGCCTGGGGAATATTTATGTGCGCGGGGCTTTGGGGGAAAGTCTTGCCATGGTGTTCCTGCCCTTGGTGATATGGGGTGTGTATGAGGTGTTATGGGGAAGAGGCAGATGGATTGTACTGGTGTTAGGTATGACAGGTATGTTGGAATCCCATGTGCTTTCCACACAATTATGTGTTCTGTTTATGGGGGCGGAATTGATATTTTGGCTGTTTTGCAGAAAAAAACAGCAATTTGGAAAGCGGTTTTGGAATGGTTGTAAGGCAGTGCTGGTAACTTTGCTGTTAAATGCTTCTTTTCTAGTGCCTTTTCTCTGGTTTTGCGGAGAAGATTTCCAATGCTTTGACATGCCGTTAGAGACTTTTGAACATGCTGTATATTTTTCGCAGCTTTTTGCGCTCTTCCCGCCGGTGGAAGGGGCTTCGTTGGGATTGGGCACTACCCAACATGAGATGCCGCTTGCAATTGGCGGTGTGCTGCTGGCAGGCGTTATTTTGTTCTTGTTTCTGCTGGGGAGAAGCGATCATGGTCAGTCGGAGCGTAGGGAGAACAGACAGGGAAAGACAGACGTGGGGGTGCATTGTCTTGTATATGGGGGAATTGCCCTTTTGATGTCTTCATGGCTTTTTCCGGGAGAAAGATTGGTTCAGGCGGAGCTTCTGCGCAGTTTTTTTACACCATTGCAGTTTTCATGGAGGTTTTTAGGGCCGGCGACGGTTTGTTGGAGTCTGACCGCGGCCATAGGAATTGTCGGTGTTGCGGAAGGAGTGTTTGGGCGTAAACAGTTGAGATGTGTGGGTACGGAAACTGTCAAGGGAATAGAATCTGTCAGGGAAATGGATGTGGAAAACAGGCCAGGAAGAACCGCTGCGGAACAGGGGTACATGGGCGGTTTCAGGATGATTTACGGTATTATGGCAGTGCTTGCCATAGTGTCCGCCGCATATTTCTTCGATCATCTGGCGCAGGAGCGTGACCAGCGTGCCGATAAAATGGCATTGGAGGGGATGAGCGATGGTGACGGTATGTATTTATATCGCGACAGTGAAAAGTTTCGCGCGATTCAGTTGGATTATCACCGCAATGAGGCGATTATCAGAACAAATCCTGGCGGAGGAATGGAATATGCTGATTACCGAAAGGAGGGCAGCCATATCCATGTGGAAGTGACGCCTGTGGGAAAAGGTGCAGATGTTTTGATGTTTCCCTTATACTGGTTTCCGGGGTATGAAATTACTGTAAATGGTGAAAATGTCTCCGTTTTTCCAAAAGATACGCTTGTATCCTGCAAAGCGCCCATAGAAAGAGCAGTGGTAGAAGTACATTATGGTGGTTTTCTGATTTTCAGATTGGCGGATATTGTGACATTTGTGACTTTCTGCGGTATTCTTGGCGGGATGTTCTATGTCAGGAAACAGAAAGGGCAAGCATTGGCGGATATGTGAAATTTCTGAAAGTAGTTATATCAAGTTGTGGAAGGAAATGAACGGATATGAAGGAAAACTTTTTGACCCTGTGCCGGAATAAATTATATATGGTAATGGTCAGTCTGACGGCTGTATGCAGTTATGGTTTTCTGGTGACGCATCAGACGGTGGGCATTGATGATACGCCATACGCTTATTATTTTGAAGAGGGACTGAATGTTATTGTAGGAAGATGGTTTTTGTTTCTGCTCAATAAAATATTCCATGTCTCTGAGTTCTCTCCTTTTCTGACGGATTTGGCCGGTGTATTGATATTGATGGCGGCAGTGACGGTGTGGGGGGCATTACTTTATTCTATTTGTGGGGACAGAGTGCCCATTTGGGGGTACACATTTTTCTCCTGTATTTTTTTGTCCTGTCCGCTGATTGCGGAGGTGTATACTTATTATCTTCATAATGGTATTTCTGTAGGATATCTGTGTACAGGATTGAGTTTATATTTCTTGAAAGAGCTTACGGAGCAGGCGCATCATTGGAAAAAGGCATTTGGGGCAGGGGTGTGGACTTGTGTTTTTCTTGTGGCTGCCCTGGGGTGTTATGAGTCTTTTATGATTGTATGGCTGTTGGGTGTGTTTTTGGTGTTGCTGACGAAAAGTTATATGGGTATCCGTGTCAGGGTGATTTATTCGTTGATAGGGGGAGCAGTGGCAGCAGTGGCAGCCATAGTGCTGAGAAGTGTGGTGATTGCTGTAAATATTGGATGCTTCAGACTGGGGGATATGCAGGACGAAGCAGTTTCACGTTCTGTTATGCAGATGGTGGGATGGATTTTTGAGCCGGGAGCATCTGCTGAATTTGCCATGGCTGTAAAGCGGGTTTTTGTAATGTATGGTGTGTTTGCATATGCCTACTATCCGATTAAGATTTTTGTGTTGGCTGTGGGGATTATGACGGTATGTGGGGTGTATTATGCCATTCGGCGGAAAAATGGCTGGATTGCGGTGCTGACTTTTGGCAGTTTTCTGGTATCATTTCTATTGGTGGTGGTGGAAGGAAAAGCAACTTTGTATCGTGCTGCGCAGTTTTTGCCGGTAATTTGTGGGTATGGGGCATTTATGGCGGTGTATGCGGTGGAAGGGCTGCGGCACTGGAAACTGTTAGCGGAGAAGATTTTGAAGGGGAAGGCTCTGGCGGGGAAAATGCAGGTGGTACATGGGGGGCTTGCTTTTGCATTGTGTGTGGTGTTGTGGAACCAGTGTTTTGACATAAATCGGTGGTTTTATGTAGATTGGATGAAGTATCAGTCCGCAGTGGAGGTGGCAGGGCAGATTGCCTTTGAACTGGAGCAGCAGTACGATACTTCCAAGCCGGTGGTGTTTACCGGAACATATCAGGTTCCCCGGGGAATTATCGGTGATGCTTATGTGGGCTATAATACGGAGACATTCTATCGAATGAAGCGTCTGACAGATATGGTGGACGAGCATTTACTGGATAAATTTTATCGGGAGTATGGTGTGTGGGTGGCGCAGACACCAGCGCTCTCTGTGTTGGATTGGGGTGTGAATGCCTTTGGAACTGATGCGGAGCTGGTACGCTTTTTTGCCATGCATGGGTACCAGTTCATTGCCAATATGGATGCGGAGCGGTTTGAAGCGGCGCTGCAATATTCTATTGACTGGCCGGAATTTCCACAGGAAGGTTCCATTGTGGACATGGGAGATTATATTATAGTGCATTTTTGAGGCGGAACCGGGGGGAAGAACGGAGGAGGCTGCAGTTACTGGCGGAGTGAACAGTAACAGGCTGCGGAAGTACAGGCAGTAATGTGTTGCTTTTTCTTGACACTCATGGGTGTGGGGTATATGATAAGCGTAAACAAACAGGGCGTGGAATAGAGGATATTGGACGGGAGAATCATGAAAAACGGGAAGAAGTATGTGAAATACGGGGGACAGCTTTTGACACTTTTGCTTGTGTTGGGAGTCTTATGTTGTTTTGTGGCGAAAAAGGAAGGGTATCATATGGATGAACTTCTTTCTTTTGAGTTGTCCAACGCACAATATAATCCCTGGATTGTGCCCACGCAGCCAGTAGGGCGGCTGGCGAAATTCATGAAAGAGGAAATTCAGGGGGAATCTTTGGGAGAGACTTTTCACAATCTTGTGGATGTGGGTATGGATGTGGTGAAGAACAGGGGAAACAGCAAGCTTCTGCAGTACAAGGCAGATGTGTATCCGGAGCCTGTATGGATCAGCAGGGAGCAGTTTACGGATTATGTAACCGTAAATAAGGGGGAACGTTTTCAATATTTTTCGGTGTATTTTAATGTGAAAGATGACAATCATCCGCCTTTGCATTTTATGCTGCTGCATACCATGTCTTCTTTGTTTCCAGGGGTGGTGTCGCCTTTTTTAGGAGATATTATTAATATTTTGGCGATGTTAGGATGTATCTTCTGTTTCTTTCGCCTGGGAGAACTTCTGGAGGCGCATCAGTTGATTCCGTCGGGCTGTGGGAAGGTGTGGGGGATTAGTGCGGGAATTTTGTATGGATTGTCAGTGGGAGGAATCAGAACGGCGCTGTTGATTCGTATGTATGGACTTGTGACGTTTTGGTGTGTGCTGCTGTTTTATCTGCATGTTAAGAAGTGGTTGGAACAGGGATTCGGGAGCAGGAACAAATTGCTGGCAGTGGTGACCATGTTGGGATTCTGGACACAGTATTTTTTCCTGTTCTATTGTCTGGCATTGGCGGCGGTGACAGGGGTGTTGCTGATTGTCAGGAAGAGGATTCCGGAGTTAAAGCGATATATCCGCACAATGTTGACAGCAGCGGTGATTGGCGTGGTGTTGTTCCCATTTGCGGTTGCGGATGTGTTTTCCAGCGGGAGAGGTGTGGAGGCTCTGCAGAATCTTGGGAATGGTTTATCCGGTTATGGGTATCGACTGGGGGCGTTTGCCGGCATTTTAGTAGAGAGCAGTTTCGGCAGTATTGGGTTTGGCCTTGTGGTGCTGATTTGTCTGGCGGGATGTGTATGTGCGCAAATTTGGATAAAACGAGGGGCGTCTGCCGGTGAGGGAGGAAGTTCTTTGAGAGAGAAAGCGCCGAAAAGCAGAGATGGGCGGAAGGTGGTGCTGCTTATGCTGATTCTGCCTGTTATTTGTTATTTTCTGCTGGCGGCCAGGACAGCGCCCTATCTGGTAGACCGGTATCTGATGCCGTTATTTCCTTTTGCCGCAATGATTCTGACACTGCTTACAGGTGTTGCTTTTGGGGTGTTTGGCAAGGTGGGACAGGCCAGAGGGACGCTGCATATTTGTCATGTCTGTATGATTGGGATAGTGTGTCTGATCGGGGTGGTCAATATAGCAGCATATGATGGGACATATCTTTATCAGGGGTATGACAGGCAGTTGCAGGTGGCACAGCAGTATAAGCAACTGCCGTGTATCTGTCTGTATGATGGAACCGGATATTATGAAAATTTATTGGAATTTGCCCAGTATGAGAGGACATTGCTATTAAAGCTTCCTGAATTGGAACAGAGGCAGGATACTTCTGATTTCACACAGATACAGGAGCTTGTGGTATTAAAAAAGGGAATTATAGAGGAAGAAGCAGCATTGGCGGTGCTGGAGCAGTATGGCTGGAAGGTGGAAAGGGTCTTGCTGCCGGAGGAAGAGAGTGTCTATAAGGATACCATATATATCTGCCGGAAAGTGGAAAGGCAGCATGACGGGGGGTTAATGTGAAAGAAAGAATTTATGTATGCCATACCTATTATCATGTATATGTGACTTTTTTAAAGGAATTGAACTTGCCGGAGGAAAAGCATGGGCAGGCGACTTTGGTGCTCAGTAAAATGTCCATAGATTTTGAACATCTGAAGGAGCGGGTGGAGCGTACAGGGTTGTTTGAGCAGGTGTTTGAATATGATGAGAAGAGAGGTGATTTTTTCCCGGAGCTTGCGTATCACAACAGGGACAGGGGGAATATCGTATTTAATATGCTGGCAAGGATCTCTTATACCAGGAAGCTGGCAAAGCTGAACGAACCCTATGTACCGGTGGATTTCAGGGAATATGGGGATATTTATGTGTATTGTGATTCCGATCCCATAGGATACTATTTGAATCAGCATAGAATTCATTACCATGCTTTGGAGGATGGATTGAATTGCCTGAAGAATTATGACGCGGCCAGGTATGATAACAGGGGGCATTTCAAATTGAAGGCCTTTCTTTCCATGTATTTGAATCTGATTTTTGTCCAGAATGGATATGGTAAGTATTGCCTTGACATGGAGGTGAACGATATGTCGTTGCTTCCGTATCCCTGTCCCAGATATATCCAGCAGTCCAGGCAGGCATTGGTAGAAAGGCTCAAGCCGTCGGATAAAGAGTTGATTCTGCAGGCGTTTATTCGTGATAAGGAGGGGCTGGATCGGCAGATTGAGGAGAGCAATCAGGTTGGGGATAAGATTTTGATTCTCACGGATCCTTTGTGTACATTGGATGTGAGAGAACGGATTTTCAGGGATATTATCAAGCGTTTTGCGCCGGAAGGGACGATTTTCCTGAAGCCCCATCCCAGGGATGCGCTGGATTATCGTAAATTGTTCCCGGAATATCCTCAGTTTGACGCCACGGTGCCTATGGAAATGCTGAATTTTTTTCCAGGGCTTCGTTTTAAAAAGGTAGTGGCGGTGTTGACGGAGATTAAGGCCATTCAGTTTGCCGATGAAGTGGTGCGGTTGGGTGAGGATTTTATGGATGCTTATGAAGATCCGCTGATTCACAGGCAGAATGAACAGATATGATCGAAAGGGCAGGAATACAAAGCGGCAGAGGCGTGGGAATGTAATTGTGATATATAGGGTGTATTGATGATGGCGCCTTGTTCCGCCATGGAAAGG
The DNA here is from genome assembly GCA_947175015.1 of uncultured bacterium. GTDB lineage: Bacteria > Bacillota > Clostridia > Lachnospirales > Lachnospiraceae > Acetatifactor. The sequence continues at coordinate 2,406 of CAMWLE010000087.1, read as the reverse complement.
AAGGTCGGCGGCGAGTGATACAGATTTGGAAGAAGCTTCGTGTGTTATTGGATAAGAAGCAAAAGCGTACTATGGCTGGTTTGATGATATTGATGATCATTGGGGCTTTTCTGCAGACTGCGGGTGTGGGCTTGTTGGTGCAGGTGGTCAGTGTGGTCATTGATCCTCAGGCAGTGGAGAAGGGCGGTTTGGTCAAATCGTTTTATGATTTTCTGGGATGCAGGGATTTCAGGAGTTTTTCAATTACGGTAATGGTGCTTCTGGTGGTGGTCTTCGGGGTGAAGAACCTGTTTTTGTATGTGCAGCAGAAGTTGACATTTGCTTTTGTTTATACGAATCAGTTTCGGACTTCGGAGCGTATGCTGCGAAGTTATTTGCGCAGGGGGTATGAATTTTATCTCAATGCGGATACTGCTGTGGTACAGCGGAGTATCACAAGTGATGTGAATAATATGTATGCGTTGATCCTGGCAATATTGCAGTTGATGTCAGATGGCGTGGTGTCATTGTTTGTGGTGGGATATTGTCTGGCCGCAAACGGTGTTATGACTGTTTTGCTGGCTTTTTCGCTGATTTTGCTGATGGCGGTAATCAAGAAAATCTTAAAGCCGATTATGTACAAAGCGGGTAAGGATAATCAGGATTATTACAGCAGTCTGTTCAAATGGATTTCTCAAACGGTGCAGGGAATCAAGGAAGTCAAGATTAATTGTAAGGAACAGTATTTTGTGGAGGAATACTGTAAATGCGGTAAGGGATATGTGGATGCTGTGCAGCGGTATAGTCTGTATAACAATATTCCCAAGCTATTAATCGAGACGGTCTGCATTGCGGTGATGATGGGATATATGATTGTGATGACACTTACGGGCACCAGTGCGGAAAATATGCTGGAGATGCTTTCTACGCTGGCGGCTGCGGCTTTTGTGCTTCTGCCGGCGGTGAATCGTATTAACAATCAAATTAATTCCATTGCTTATTTTGAACCATTTTTCATGGGAGTCAGGGATAATCTGCAGGAAGAAATTGAAGAATCCAAGGTGGATATGGCGTATGCTGCGAAAGAAGAGGAAAAACTTCCGTTGACACAGGCCATTGAGCTGAAGGATATTGTGTATGCTTATCCCAATACGGACAAGCTGATTTTTGACCATGCCACATTGACCATACCCATCGGTTCCGCTGTGGGAATTGTGGGGGTAACAGGTGCGGGCAAGAGTACGGTAGTGGATATTCTGCTGGGGCTATTGGAGGTGCAGGGCGGTACGGTCTGTGCGGATGGAGTGGAAGTGAAATCACAATACAGAAGATTCCTGAAAAATATCGGTTATATTCCTCAAATGCTGTTTATGTTGGATGATACCATTCGCAGGAATGTGGCATTTGGGGTGCAGGATGACAAGATAGATGAGGCGAGGGTGTGGGAGGTTTTGAAAGAAGCCCAGTTGGATGTGTTTGTAAGGGGGCTTCCGGAGGGACTTGATACCAGTGTGGGAGAACGGGGAATTCGTCTGTCGGGAGGGCAGAGACAGCGTATCAGCATTGCCCGGGCGTTGTATTATGATCCCGAGGTGTTGATTCTGGATGAAGCCACTTCGGCATTGGATAACGACACCGAGGCGGCGATTATGGAATCCATCAACCGGCTTCATGGCAGGAAGACTTTGGTGATCATTGCCCATAGATTGCAGACCATTGAAAAGTGCGATTTGGTCTATCGGGTGGAAGATGGGAAAGCGGTTTTGGAGCGCGGATAAAGTGAGAGACATAATTAGTCAAGGTATGGAATTGGAAGCAGAAACAGAAGTAATCCAGGGACGGAATTGGAATCAGAGGCAGAGTTGGTTCAGGGACAGAATTGGAAGCATAAATAGCATTTTGTTGGAGACGGAGTGAAAAAATGTGGGGGATATGTCTTGATGTGATGGCCTGTGGTGGAAAATTGTATCAGAGAGCTATTGCGTATGAGAAAACTTCAGACATATGCACAGTGCATATTTTACAACCGATATGTGACATTGAAATTTCCATAGACAAAATAATGTCTGTAGATAAACCGCCTGTTTTTGTCTATGGGGAAGAGGTGTCTCCTGTGGGGCATCCTGAGACCGTTGGCAGAATTACGGACATTATCTGGCATTTTAAGAACCATGATTACAATTACTATATTACAATAAACGGTCGAAAAAAGAGTAAAAGATATTATTCGGATGATTTACTTAAAATTTGATGAGGAGCCTTTGGTTTGAGGCGGAACTGGAAAAAACAGCCTCGAACCAAACAGCATCCGGATGGAAAGCCGGACGCGAGCATTTTGCGGCCGGAATTTCATCCAAGAGAGAAGGATGCTGTTTGGTTTGAGGCGGAACTGGAATAAGAACAATGCAGCTTAGTATTATAGTGCCA
>CAMWLE010000086.1 GCA_947175015.1 uncultured bacterium | reverse complement strand
GTTCAATATAGTGGGAACCTTTGATGTGCTGATTTTGCGGGAAAGAATGAGATGGGGGTAAAGAATGAGATAAAGCAATGAAGAAAAGTATGGCAGTTTGCAGGAAGCGGTGGATTGTCATATTTTTATAGAAAAGCAAGTGTTTATATGGTAATATATATGATAAAGATAATAAAGTATGTAGGACTTGGTGAGGCAGTTAGGTAAAGAGTATCACTGAAAAGGAAGATAAGAAACTTGTTTTTTAATGAAACGGAAAAGGAGAACATAATCAATGATGACATTGAATAAACCGCCTATGGGCTGGAACAGCTGGGACTGTTACGGTGCATCTGTCAATGAAGCACAGGTAAGAGAAAACGCCGAATATATGGCGAAGCATTTAAAAGAATTCGGCTGGGAATACATAGTTGTTGACATACAATGGTATGAACCCAATGCCGTAAGTCACGAATACAATAAGAATGCGGAGCTTGTTATGGATGAATTTGGACGGCTGCTGCCTGCCGTAAATCGTTTTCCGTCAGCGGCAGGAGGGAACGGTTTTCGGCCCTTGGCAGATTATGTGCATTCGCTGGGACTGAAATTTGGAATTCATATTTTGAGAGGAATTCCCAGGCAGGCGGTACGTCTGAATACAAGGATTTATGGGGCAGATCGCCATGCGGCGGAAATTGCGGATTTTGGTAACGTGTGTCAGTGGAACGGTGATATGTGCGGTGTTGATATGAGTCGAAATGGAGCGCAGGCGTATTATGATTCACTGTTCCGACTATATGCTCTGTGGGGGGTGGACTATGTAAAAGTTGATGATATTGCCCGGCCGTATCATAAAGCGGAGATTGAAGCAATTGCCAGGGCAATCGAAAACAGCGGAAGAGATATGGTGCTGTCATTGTCGCCCGGCGCCGCACCCATAGGAGAGGCGGAGCATCTGTCGAAATGGGCGCATATGTGGCGTATGACGGATGATTTCTGGGATAATTGGGAACTGCTTAAGAAAATGTTTGACTATTGCAGAGAATGGTTCCCCTATGTGGGTGAAAATCATTTTCCGGATTGTGATATGCTTCCGTTGGGGCGCATCAGGGTATGCAATATGAAAAGAGAGCAATCTGTGGAAGTTGCGCAAACCATGGAGGAAGAGCAAACCATGAAAGAAAAGCAAACCATGGAAAAAGAGCAAACCACAAAATTCACAATGGATGAGCAGAAGCTTTTGATGTCGCTGTGGGCAATGTTTCGTTCTCCGCTGATGTTTGGCGGTGACATGACAATGAATGATGAATTTACCTTGTCGCTTATGCAAAATCGTGAAATTATTAATATCAATCAAAATTCCCGTGGTGGGAGGGAGGTTTATCGTAAGGGCGATGAAATAGTCTGGGCTGCTAACGGTGAGGGGAATACCATATATCTGGCGCATTTTAATGTGGGGGACAGAGAGATTACCGCTGAATTTAATTCTGATTTTATCGGCATCAACGAAAAGATAAATGTGCATGAAGTATGGAGCGGAGAAGAGCAGAACGGGATTTTCAGAATAAAATCCGTGATACCACCCCATGGAGTCAGGCTGTATCAAATCAACTGACATGATAGATTGGTCTGACTGGAAGGCAGAATGATTGTAGATTTGGGATAGAATAATGATGTGGATGTGGGAACTTCTGATGATACAATGTTGCATGTGCGGAGTGTGCAGGCTTTGAGAGTTTCTGAGAACGAGATTTATTTGGAAGTCATGTTTGAACTGCGTGCAGGTATGGTTCCGGGTTTGCGGCGTTTCATTGAGTGGTTGTGCCAGTGTTTGCGGCATTATATCAAGCGGTTGTGCCATTGTCTGCGGCATGATGGGGTGCGGGAGGGTAAAGCAGTAGATGTTTGCAAGGGATATGGAAATGGTGTATCAATGGATATTGGAGATGGAACGCAGAAGGAGATGATATGCAGAAAATTATGATTATTGAGGACGAGCCATCGGTTCGGGAAGAATTGGCGTCCCTGTTGGAACAGGAGGGCTATCTGTCTGTGGTGGTTACGGATTTTACTGATATCAGGAAACAAGTCATGGAGACCGCTCCAAATCTGATTTTATTGGATATGGGACTGCCAGGGCGTGATGGTCTGACGCTGTGTGCCGAACTTCGTCGGGATAGCAATATCCCGATTATTTTTGTTACCTGTCGTAATTCCGTGGGAGATGAACTCCAGGCATTCAGTATGGGCGGTGACGACTATATCACGAAGCCGTATAATATTCCGCTGCTGTTGGCCCGGATCAAAGTGGTTCTGCGACGGAGCAGCGGAAGGAAAGAAGCAGATATTATGGAATATGGCGGGATGAAATTGCACCTTGTCAAAGGTATTGTATCAGTGGATGGGAATACGGCGGAGTTGACCCGCAATGAACTTCAGATTCTGATGTACCTGATAACCCATGCAGGGGAAATTGTTTCCCGTTCTGATTTGATGGATGCTCTGTGGGACAGCGGGATTTACATTGATGACAATACCCTCAGCGTCAACATGACCCGGCTTCGGGGGAAACTGGCAGCTTTGGGGCGGCCCGACTGTATTAAGACTCGACGGGGCATGGGGTATCAGCTATGACAATGATTGAATTTGTATCGGATCGCCTGGGACAGATTGCGATTCGGACAGTTTTTATGGCTGCTGCTGCGGTTTTCCTGCGCATGACAGGGACACAGACAGGAATCATTGTACTTTTAGGAAGTGTCTGGATATTGGTGTTTCTATGTGCGCAGATCGTTGATTTTATTCGATGTCGTTCACGGCTGCAGGAGTTGCAAAGTATTATGGATGGCCTGGATAAAAAATATTTATTTGCCGAGTGCGTGTCCAAAGGAGGAAATGCTTATGAGCGCAGTTTGCTGGATCTATCCCGCAGGGCAGGAAAGGCAATGATTGCTGCTGTTTCCGATGCCGAGGCTGCCCAGAGAGCGTATCGGGAATATGTGGAGAGCTGGGTTCATGAGATGAAAACGCCCATTACCGCAGCGGGGCTCATCTGCCGTAATATGGATTCCGAAAATCGGCGTAAACTTTCCAGGGAGTTAGCGCAGATTGAGGCTCATGTGGAGCGAGCCCTGTTCTATGCCCGGGCAGAAAGCCCGGAAAAGGACTTTATGGTTTGTAAGGTGAACCTTGGAGAGATTGCGGCGCAGGTCATTGGCCAGCATCGGGCGCTGTTGATTCAAAGCGGCATTCGGGTGGAAACATGTGATTTGGAGCAGACCATTTATACTGACAGTAAGTGGACGGTGTTCATTTTAGGACAATTATTGCAGAATGCGGCACGTTATAAGGGAAATAATCCTGTGGTGATACTATCGGCCAGGAAGCTTGGAACACAAGTACAGTTGGTTGTGCAGGACAATGGCATTGGTATCCCGGAGCACGAATTACCACGAGTCTTCGAGCGTGGATATACTGGGAGTAACGGGCGTATACGGGGTGGATCTACCGGGATGGGCCTGTACTTGTGCAGGAAACTAACAGAGAGTCTGGGAATGGATCTGCGGATTGCTTCGGAACCAGGTTGTGGAACAACGGTTACACTCACATTTCCCGCAAAAGGAAATCTTACAAAATCGTAAGGAAAATCAATATCAATTCGATACCACAAATCCTGTAGTTGGTGTATCATGTCTCAATAAAGAAGATGATATGCGTCTGAAGCTGCCGGCTTTTGAAAGCGGTGGTAAAGTCCGGAGGCATATAAGAAAACAGTTTCCGTCCGTACAGTGTCTAAGGTGAATAGATGTGCAAGTTCATCTATGTGTAAATGTCTCTTGCAGTCGAAGATTCTACACAGGTTCCAATGTTGGCAGCCATACGAAACAATTCCTGGTATGGGGAAGCGATGAGATATGAGAGGGACAGAAGGAGCAGTACCGGAGCGGAACTGAGACAGGAGGCGATGATATGTTACAGGTCAAAAATATCGAAAAATATTATGGCAGCAAGAATAATGTTACGAAAGCACTGGATCGGGTGAGCTTCGATGTGCCAGACGGGGAATTTATTGCCATTATGGGTGCGTCAGGCAGTGGTAAGACAACTTTGCTGAATTGCATTTCTACGATTGATACGGTAAGTGTTGGAGATATTCTGCTGGATGGTGAAAATATTGCGGAACTGCCCGCAAGTAAACTGGCAAAATTCCGCCGGGAACGATTGGGATTTGTATTCCAGGATTTTAACCTGTTAGATACTCTGACCATTGAGGAAAATATTGGATTGGCGCTCTCGCTGAACCATGTAGATCCCGGTATTGTGGAACGACAGGTGGGTGAGGTGGCCGGAAAGTTGGGGATTACTGATATTTTGAGGAAATTTCCATATCAGGTGTCGGGAGGACAGAAACAGAGGGCAGCCTGTGCGCGCGCCATGGTGGCGGGTCAATCGTTGCTTTTGGCCGATGAACCCACCGGAGCATTGGATTCCAAGGCATCGAAAAATCTTCTGGAGATTATGACACAGATGAATCAGGGAATGGGGGCTACCATTCTTATGGTGACACATGATGCTTACAGCGCCAGTTACGCGAAACGTGTGCTTTTTTTGAAGGATGGGCGTATTTTTAACGAGCTGTACTGCGGGGAAAGAAATCGCTCCGTTTTCTATCATGAAATCCTGGATGTATTGGCTGTGTTGGGAGGTGATGTCAGTGACGTTATCTAAGTTGTCTTTACGCAACGCAAAACGGCAGGCAGGGGATTATCTGGTTTACTTTGCCACCATTATCATGGCTGCAGCACTGCTCTATGCCTTTAACGGGCTGATATTTTCTCAGGAAATTAAGGAATTGTCGCGCAGGATGTCCATGCTTTCTGCTGTGATTGTCTTGGCCAGTATTGTAGTGGTATGTATTTTCGGCTGGCTGGTTTCCTATGCTTCTAATTTTATGCTTACCAGGCGCAGCAGGGAGATGGGCCTCTATATCCTTATCGGGTTGGAGAATAAGCAGGTGGCCAGGCTGTTCTTTTTGGAAAATCTGGCGGTGGGCGGCGCTGCTCTGGTATTGGGCCTCCTGTTGGGGAATCTGTTGTTCCAGATTTTAAGGGCGATTGTTCTGACCTTATTCGGGCAATTATATCATTTCGCATTTGAGTTTTCACTAAAGGCTGTGGGGCTGACGGTGGTCTATTTTGTACTGCTTTATTTGTATGCCTTGCGAAAGAGTCAGAAGAGAATTCGCCGCATGAAAATATATGATCTGATTTATTTTGACAGGCAGAATGAAGGGGAAGTTATCCAAACCAGCCGGAAACGGCGGTGGATTTTCTCCGGCTCTATTGTGCTGGGGGTAATGGGGACATTTCTGCTTATGGCAAGAGATTTGCTGATTGGCATCATAGGAGCAGGATGTGTCATACTATTTCTGTATGGTTTTTTCTTAAGCTTTGCTTCCGGAGTTCCGGCCTTCTTCGACAAACGTCCTGCCCGGAAGTATAGAGAGCAGAATCTGCTTGTGTTCCGCACTCTCACTGCAAAACTGGGAACCATGGGTGTTACTATGGCCACGATTTCGCTGTTGTTCGCCGCAACGCTTATGGCTGAGGGTACAGGGCTAGTGTTCCGTGGAATTTTGGAGGGCAGGGCGGCAGAATGTGAATGTTGTGACCTGTATATCGGAACGGAGGGGGATTATCCGATCAATGAAGAATATTTGGATTATATTGAAAATAATATTCCTGTGGAGGCATCTGTGATGTATCATGTGTATCTGGGTGAGACGAGTCAGATTATGGATGATATTGATGCCAATATTGTCTATTATCACTACGGCTATGATCGGGACCCGTTGATGCGCTATAGTGATTATGCCGCTCTGAGGGCTGCTGCAGGTTACAGGACAGCAGAACTTGTGCAGGGGCAGTATATCATTCACTGCATGATTTATCTGGCAGAAGCTTTGGAAAATAACTTACAGCCTGTTACTGTGGGAGATGTAGTGTTGGCTCCGGGGGATATCTACACGGAACATTTATTGCAGAATTCCTGGAGCGGCAACGGACCAGGATATATTTTGGTGGTGCCGGATGAAGTGACGGAACATTGTCGTGTTCATCACCGGGCCTATGCTGCCAAAACAGTTTTACCGGTAAGTGAAGAGCAGTTTGAAATGTTGGACAACATACAATACCAGCTGGAAGAAGACGGTGGAACCTATGAACGAATTGTCGCTAAATCAATGGAAGAGGCAGAAGCGGCATCTATGGTAGCCATCACCGTATTTCCCCTTTATTTCCTGTCTTTGGCGCTTGTTATGACCACGGCCACTATCCTGACCATTCAACAGCTCAGTGAGTCCCAACGCTATAGAAAGCAGTTTGGGTTGCTGCATAAGCTGGGCATGGACAGGCAGGAAATGCGCAAGGCTCTGAGGATGCAGTTTACTTTCTATTATGCTATGCCTGCCATTCCGGCGTTACTAATCAGTGTGCCGTTTATACTAAATCTGGCTAAGGCTCCTGAACCGGGGGTGATGGTGGGAGCCAGCAGTCCGGAAGCCATTGTTATCATTGCGCTGACCGTGTTCTTTCTGATTTATGCTGTCTACATTCTGATGGCCTATACCAGTCTGAAACGGAATGTATTGCCGGAGGCACTTTAGGCTTTTGTTTTGCCAGTGTTACTGCAAGTTATTATAATTGGACAATGAAGAAATGAAAGGTCCATAGAAAATACCATAAGAAAATGTAATCAAATGTGTATATGGCAATTTTTGCTATCCGGCTATTTTGTTGCGGCAGGAAATATGGATGGAGGGAGATTTAAGAACGCTTCCGTGAACTAAGCACAGCTGAGAAACACAAGTAAAATACTTTACACAGTGTAGGTGATTTCGGCCTGCGCACATGATATACCAATGCTGCCATAGGAAGGGAGATACGCCATGAAACTTGACCGGATGATTGGAATTTTATCAATTTTGCTGCAGCAGGAGAAGGTGACAGCGCCCTATCTTGCAGAAAAGTTTGAAGTTTCCCGCCGCACCATCCATCGGGATATTGAGGCGCTGTGCATGGCGGGCATCCCATTGGTAACGGAACCGGGGCAAAACGGCGGTATATCTATTATGGATGGCTATAAGATTGACCGCATCCTGCTTAGTACATCGGATATGCAGGCAATTTTAGCCGGACTTCGGAGTTTGGACAGTGTAAGCGGTACAAACCGTTATGCACAGTTGATGGAGAAGCTGTCGGCAGGCGCCACCAATCTGCTGGCAGGGGATACACATATATTGATTGATCTATCCTCCTGGCACAAAGCGTCTTTGTCACCGAAAATTGAATTGCTGCATCAGGCCATTCTTTCCGGGAGGAAGGTTTCTTTCACTTATTTTGCACCAAAGGGAGAATCACAACGTACCATAGAACCGTACAACCTGATCTTTCAATGGTCTAACTGGTATCTGTGGGGATGGTGTGAATACAGAGAGGATTTTCGCCTGTTCAAGCTGCAGCGGATGACGGATTTGCAAACAGGAGAACTTTTTGTAAAGCGTGTGGTCCCGTTTCCGGATCTTACGCCGGAGCATGTGTTTCCACATTTGTATCAGGTAAAAGCGAAAATACAGCCGGAATATCAATGGCGGCTGGTAGAAGAGTACGGACCGGAAAGTTTTGTCGTCCAGCCGGATGGAACGCTGCTTTTTACTTTTGGCTTCACGGATAAAACAAATATTGTTGCTTGGATTGCTTCTTTTGGAGATGGTGCGGAGCTGTTGGAACCGGAAGAATTCCGTCAGGATGTTCTGGCGTTTGCAGAAGGAATCCGAAGAAAATATCTTCAACCATGACATGCAGTCGTCATGGTTGTTTTGATAGAATAGAATCATCAAGAGAAAGGATGGTTATATCAATGGATTATGAAATTGTAACATTGGAAGAGAAAATCGCTGTGGGCATATCGGCGCGGACAAACAATGCCGCTCCTGACATGGGAGCTGTCATCGGCGGATTGTGGAACCGTTTTTACAACGAGGGAGTATACACTTCTATTCCTGACAAAGTAAATGAAAAGGCATTGGGGATTTATACGGATTATGCAGGAGATGAAAAAGCGGATTATGCGGCAATGGCAGCTTGCGAAACAACAAAAGAGCAGCCAGAAGAAAACTATGTTGTTTGCAAAATTCCTGCCGGACGATATGCGAAATTTGTGATTCGCGGAGATATGGTGCAGGCAGTTGCCGCAGCATGGCAGGAAATCTGGCAGATGAAGCTGCCCAGAGCATTCCAATGTGATTTTGAGGAATATCAGAACGGAAGTATGGACAGTGGGGAAATCCATATTTATGTGGGACTTGCTGAGGATGGCAGAAACATGGTTGCATCCAGATGCGGAATTTTATGCGAGGAATGTACCTATCAGGAGCAAGTGGGCTGTGCCGGCTGCGTACATATGCAAAAGCCTTTTTGGGGAGAGAGTTGTCCTGTGAAATCCTGCTGTGAAGCAAAGCAACAGGAGCATTGCGGCCAATGTGAGATTTTTCCCTGTGATTTGCTGAAGCAGTTTGCTTATGATGAGAAGCAGGGAGATGACGGGAAACGAATTGAACAATGCAAGTGTTGGAGGAATCAATAATTTATGGCATCCAAAATTGAGTTTGTGGAATTTATTGTGGATCAACTGCGGGAGGCAGGAGACATTACTTATAAGAAGATGTTTGGAGAATATGGACTTTACTGCAATGGCAAAATTTTCGCGGTGATCTGTAAGGATCAGTTTTATATAAAAGTGACCCAGGCCGGAAGAAAGCTTTGTCCTGATCTGTCGGAGGCGCCGCCATACGAGGGTGCGAAAAATTATTTTCTTGTTGAAGACGTTGATAATCGTGAGATGCTGACAGCCCTGGTAACAGCAACCTACGGGGAACTCCCGGAGCCAAAACCGAAAAAGCGCAATGTGCCAAACAATTGATTGCATAGAGAATAATATTTTTGAAATGATAATGCAGAAAACGGAATTGGCTGATGTATTAGATTTGACTGAATGTTAGATTTTGCGTTTTAGATATTAGATTTTGCATTCTCTGTTGCGAATTTTTTCAGATGAGATATGATGTTACCATACATGGCAATTAGATACTAAGCAATGCAATACAGCAGCTACCCGCCCGGAACTGAGATGAAGTTCTGACACATATTTTCAGCGGCCGGAAATGTATCTTCAGCGGTTAGGCTGTCAGGAGAGCAGAGGGGGAACAAATTGTCATGTATGGCAATAGGATGGAGGGAATGATTATGGCTATATTGAAAACATCACATTTGAAAAAATATTATGGTAAAGATGAGAGTCTGGTAAAAGCATTAGACGATGTAAATGTATCCGTTGAAGAGGGACAGTTTGTGGCGATTATAGGCACTTCGGGAAGCGGAAAATCCACTCTGCTGAACATGCTGGGGGGATTGGATACACCTACTTCCGGCAGTGTGCAGGTGGAAAATCAGAGTATTGAACAGTTGACGGAAGAACAGCTTACAGTATTCCGCAGACAGAGAATAGGTTTTATATTTCAAAACTATAATCTTATCCCATATCTTACGGCTTATGAGAACATTGTGCTGCCTGTCCGTTTGGATGGCAAGACCGAGGACAAGAAATTTTTGAAGGAAATTGTGCAATTTCTGGAACTTGATAAGAAACTTTCTAATTATCCCAGCCACCTTTCAGGAGGTCAGCAGCAAAGAGTGGCAATCGCTCGTGCATTGGTGTCCAAACCTGCCATTATCTTAGCTGACGAGCCCACAGGTAATCTTGACAGCCGTACAAGCGAAAAGGTGATTGAACTGTTGAAAATCACAAGTGAAAAATTTCATCAAACAATTGTTATGATTACGCACAATCCTGAAATCGCAGAAAAGGCTGATGTAAAAATCCGCATTGAAGATGGAAAAATTCATTCATAAAAAAGCCGAAGATGGTATGACAGGAAGTATGAATATACCATTCAGATTTTAATCAAATGTCCGTCGGGGAGACAGTGTCAAATGCGTTATAAAAAACAGAGTCGGGGGCAGGGAGGTACAGGAAATGAAGCATAAGAAGATAACAACAGGGATGATTTCTTTGATGTCAAAGCAGAGTTTACAGTCAAGCCGTATGCGAAATATTTTTGTAATGGTTACTATTGTTTTGGCGTCTGCGCTGCTGATGGTAATCCTGATGTTTGCAATGGGGCAGAATCAGCAGATGAAAGAGGCTCTTTCCCACAGACAGCAAGTGAGCTACTATAACCTTACAAGAGAACAAATGGAAGCGTTGAAAGGGGATGAGAGGATTGCTTACCAGATACAGGTAAAGACAGGAATTCTTTCCGAAATGGATGGTTTTGATGTCATGCCCTATTATGTGAACGAGCTGTCAGACAGCATTCGGGTAGGAGAGTTGGAAAGCGGTAAATTGCCTGAAGCAGACAATGAAATTGCAGTGCAGGCAGCAATGCTGAAGAAAATGGGTGTTGCGTCTGCGATTGGCAGCAGTGTTACTTTTACATTTTATGATGGAAACACAGAAACTTTTACTGTGGCGGGTATTTTAAAAGGCGGTGACACGGCAAAACAGTTTTCCGTCTTTTTTTCTGAGCGCTATGCCGAAAATGGCAGTCAATTAAAAGATATGCCTTACGAGGTACATGCGAAGCTGTATAACGCCACCAATTTGTCTGCCAAAGATTGCAAAGAAGTCATGTATCTTATCGGCAGTGATGTAGGGATGGAAAGGAAATATGTGGTTCCGTCGAAGGCGTTTATTGACTCTCTTTCCGTAGATACACAATCTGTTATGCTTTGCGGTCTGGTAGGCGGGGTTATTTTGCTTGCCTGTGTTCTGGTTATCTATGGCGTGTTTTATTTATCTGTTATTGGAAGAATCCATCAGTTTGGACAGCTTCGCACCATTGGCATGACTAGAAAGCAGATAAGCAGACTGGTTTCTCTTGAGGGAGGCAGGTTGTTCTTATATTCTGCTCCCATTGGTATTATCCTTGGCGGAATTGTGGGATATTTCATTATTCCGGATGGTTTTCATATTCTTAATACACTTATCATTATTCTGCTTGTGTTTGTGGTTATCTATATGATTACAATGGTTTCCGTTCACAAGCCTGCCTGCCTTGCCGCTGCCGTTTCTCCCATGGAGGCGCTCCGTTATGTTCCCCAGGAGACAGTGAAGAAATCAGCAAACAGGAAAATGTGTCGTAATCTGACTCCCATTGGATTGGGTATGATGAATTTCTCTAAGAATAAAAAGAAAGCTGCTGTCACAATGCTGTCTTTGGCTTTGGGTGGTCTTCTTTTTATGACAGCAGCCACTTATATGTCCTCTTTTGACAAGGCAAGGTATCCAAGGCAGGGATATTTTGTGAATGCAGAGTTTCACATTGGGTATTCTATATCAGCTATCAGTTTAAATGAAAATGGAATGAGCGGGTTACAGGCCCAGGCGCCTCTCAATGGTGAAATCATATGGCAAATTTCCGCTTTAGACGGTGTGAAAAAGGTGGAAGAAATAAAAGGTTTTGGTGTCAAATATGACTACCCAGAAAATGATGAATACAACAATAATGATGTTGTTTATCCATTGACAGAGGAAGAAACGAAAGAAATAGACAAATATCTGGAAGAGGGTTCCGTGGATTATGAGAAGTTGATGAGCGGAGACTATATTCTTGTTGCAGACAACAGCGTTGCAGAAGAAATTTTCGGATGGAAGTTTGTCGTGGGAGATACAATTGTGCTCCATTATTATGACGGCAATAAAACAGCGGAAAAGGAAGTCACAATACTTGGCATTTTAAGCGAACAATTTAATCTTGACAATAATGGGATTGAAGGGTGGTTTTTAATGCCCGAACAGGCAATTATGAAGCTGGTACCCTTTGACAGTTTAAATGCCCATCTGCTTGTTTCGACGGAAGCAGACAAGGAAGAAGCAATCGGAGAAAATTTAGAGGAAATCATTGCTGAAAAGACAGAGTTAAGTATGGAAACCCTTGCTGAACGCAGAATCAGCTATGAACGGGGGGCAAATCAAATATTTGGCGCTGTCAGCGGACTTTCTGTTTTCATTATGATGTTTAGCATTCTGAGTATGATGAATACGCTGATTACGAACATTGTTACCCGTAAACAGGAACTTGCGATGCTGGAATCCATTGGCATGAGTAAGGGACAGATCCGAAAAATGCTCCTTGGAGAGAGTTTGCTTCTGGTACTTGCCACCGTAGGCGTGACAATGACCATAGGGACGTTGTGTGGTTATATGCTGAGTACTATGCTTTACAATGGGGGAGCGTTTTATATGGCGTTCCGATTCCCTACAACCTTTGCCCTTGCCTATGCGGGCGTATTGATTGCCGTTCCATTATTGATTACAATTGTGTCTATGCACAATTTTTCAAAAGAGGCGCTTGTGGAACGATTGAGGGGCACAGAAAATGAATGAGAGAATCCTCATCAGAAGGATGGAGAATTTCTTAAAACAAATTTGGACTGATGGGATATGGTATACCTCAAACCTTACCAAACTGTAAGGTTGATAAAATTCAGAAATCCTTATTTTATGCGTATTTCTTCTGTTATATAAGTATGGTTTACGCCAATTTTACGCCAATATTTTAGAGCCTTAATATGATATCATAACTGAATATTTGGACATATAAATAAGTCCCATATACTTGTATAGTTAGTAAGTGCTAACAGTAAAAGACTGTGCTAACAGTAACATAATACAGCTACAGCAGCAGTACTACATCATACAAGCATATGAGGCTTATTTATGTGCCTGAATACATCCCAACAATAAAAATGTAAAACCAGGAGGAAACAAAAATGGAGATAATCAACTTTGAAAAAGAGAAACAAAAGAGGCAATCAAAAGCAAAGAGACAATCAGAAGAAAAGGTTACAAAACATTTACCAGTGACAGATATAGGTGTGCTGGAATTGCAAAAACAATACAAAGAGATTGTCCAGTTCTATGAGCAATGGTATGACAAACATGTAATTGGACAAAACAAAGATGGCAGTTGGATATATAAAAATTGAATGAAAACCCTAATCCCCCAGCTATGCTGGGGAGAATAGGGTAAGCAGGAGC
>CAMWLE010000085.1 GCA_947175015.1 uncultured bacterium | reverse complement strand
CAGTCTGTATGAGGAATTTGCCGTTAAATGTTTCCACATTTATTTGCTGCTTACATTTCTAAATGGTTTACAGATGTGCGCCATGCTTATTTTATCCCGCTTTTTCGGACTTACAGGTATTCTAATGGCAGGACCTGCCGCAGACGCTTTAGCCTTTGTCCTTTCGGGGGCTCTTTGCTTTAAGGAAATTAAGAAAATGGAGCTGATGGGCAGAAACACAGAAATGCACTGAAAAAATTGGAGGACAGCAACAAGGATCTTTCATTCCCCGCAGCTTTGCTGCGGGGAATTTCATCACTTCCTTAGGACCTCCGCTCAATGCAGATTTTTTCTATTACCAGTGGAATGTACGTGTAAACAATCTGGCCGTATTTCCGCTGATATGATGGTTTGATATGTATACACTTCCCCTGTTCAACACATCTCCAGTGTCGCCGTCTATGAATGTTTCGCAATTCATCAGAGCGTATTCCGCCGCATCTCCGATCAGGGATATTCGTTCCCATGTACGCCCCAAATCATCCGTAATCACCAGAGGCATATCATTCACCGTAATTTCAAACGAAGATGTGTCCGCTTCCAGCTCTTCTTTCAACTTTTCTTCATCGAAAGCCGGCTCTGACTGCACATCAATGTCCACATTACGCTGATCCGGCAGTCCCTCCTGTTTACAGCATTCCCGGAAAGTCTTTATTTTATTTGTCCAGTGTTCCTTTCTGATGGCAACATACTCCCCCGGATGGTAGTTGCTTTCCTCTTCCACTTTAGCCGCTCTTTCAATATCCGACCTAAATTCGTATTCTACATTATCTTTCTCTTTTTTTAAATAACGTACCACTACCCAGGCGCGCTCATATCCGGCATTCGCTGCTTTTTGCGCAAGCTGCAATTGAAATTCCGTTCCTCCTTTTCGCGCAAAGGGAAGATTGCAAAGC
Organism: uncultured bacterium; assembly: GCA_947175015.1. Classification (GTDB taxonomy): domain Bacteria; phylum Bacillota; class Clostridia; order Lachnospirales; family Lachnospiraceae; genus Acetatifactor. Next base: position 13,400 of record CAMWLE010000085.1, on the reverse strand, counting down.
ACATAAATCCCAGGGGCATAACCAATTTTTTCCGCATTTCCAGTCCAATAGAGCTGATCTTTCTCGTACTCCTCTTTCTGGTTCCCAAGCATCACGATTTTCCTTTTCCATTCCATGCCTTCGCCGTCAGCCGCTTTTACCGGATCACCCACAATATTCCATGCCAAATGAGCTACCGACTTTCCCACAACCACATTGGCAGGACCTCCCCAACCGCTTGTCATCATAAACGCAAGATCATACAAAGCCTCGACATTGCCCGTCCTTGCCAACGCAGCCATTTCAGCGGGATTTGTATCCTTTTTATGAAGGTCAAAGCTTGCCAAGACACTGCCTGCTGACGCAGCCTTTTCCAGCCATTGCTTCCCTGCCAGATCAACATCGTCACCGTCATAAGCACTGCGGACGCGACAAAGGATGTTGCCAAGCCGTCTCTGTGCTTCTACATGGCCGGCCTCTGCTGCAGGTTGGTATAGTTTAGCCGCCTTCTGGAAATTCTTCCCCTCTTTCTCAAGTGCCCGGGCCTTCATAAATTTCTGTACTGCTTCATCAGGCACCTGAGAGCCTGTAGGTTCACTATATGCCGCAGCCGCAGGCCACCCTGCTTTTTCCAGGAGATAATCAATCTGTGCGGATACCTCCCCGCCAGCTCCGGCTGCCATTCCACCTTCCAGTTCTTTTTGTGCATTTTCTATGGCCGTTGCACTCACATACCTCTCCGTCCAATACAACAGCTTCAGCTTTTGATATTCCTGACGAATCACTTGCATTGTTTCACGCCGCTTCTCGTCATTGCCCCTGTTTTCATCATACATGATACGCAGATTTCCTGCTTTCCACGCCTTCTCCGTCCATTCTGCAACCTCTTTCCCATGTTCTTTATCATGCCTATAATAATTTATAAGCCGGTACATGGCAAAGTGGTTATTCTCTTGGGCATACTTACGGTAAATCTGAACTGCCTCTTTTATGTCCTTTACTTCGCCGATCCCCATCTGTTCCAGCGCCTCCACCTCCTGCAACAGGAACACACTGCAGGGCTCTCCCGCGTAGAACAGTCTTTCTGCCGCCTTACGCGCTTTGGCAAGATCAACAGGTACCTCCCTGCCACTTAGAAAGAATTCCGTCACTTCTGTGATTTCTGAAGAGAAATCATAAAAAACACTATTTTGCCAATAAACCTTCAACCCAAGCATGGCTTCCAGCCTCTTAAACATCCATTCTGCAGCTTTTTGATAATTTTGTTCCACTTCACCACCGGCAGCATATTTATAAGCAACCAGCGCCATTGCAGCTATTGCTTCCTGACCAAAGCCCTTCCGGGCTTCCTTTAAATATGACTGAAACTCACTGCCTCCGGAACCATGCCGTCTAATAAAAAACCATAAAACAACCACAATAATCACAATAATAGCAATAACTTTCATAGTGATATCCCTCCATCTCATATCTTAGAAACTGTTCCAAATCATTTTGTGCTTTGACACAGGAATGACCCTCACAGGCAGGACCGCGGAAAGAGCCATAACAGATACAGCAATCAGCAGCACACGGCATATGCGGATCATGACAAGTCAAATGCAGAATTTTCCTCCTTCAACATTTCATTCGATGAATAAGAGAAAAAAGGGACATATCTGAAATTTTTTTATATAAATTTTAGCTACTTCACATTGACATCCAATTCAAATTCCTGTTCAAGGACATATACCGGCGCATAAAACACCAGACTGACTTCTTCCAGCATATCCTCATAGTCGCAGGCGATATAAAGCTTTCCGCCTACCTCCGAACATGTCATGGGTATAAAAGTCTCCAGGTTTCTGTCAGGTATCCGGAATTCAGGTTCGCACAATGCAGTGCAAAAGGTAAGTTCTCCGGCCTGAACCGGTTCACATTCCAGAAGATAGCACCATCCCTGCTTATATATTATGCCCGAGTTCTTATCACCGATAGAAACCGTCCCATATTCATCATTCAGACGACGGAGACCCGTAATATGAAAGCCTGCTCCGTCCGGAAACAGTACTTTCACATCACATCTGACTTCCTGTTCTCCCGCCTGCGGCAGAGGTACTGTCACCGGTTCCGTACGGTCACTTCCATCCAGACAAATATACGGAAGATGCAGCCGATACCGTCCTGCGGGCACTTCCGGAAAAAACATCCTGATCTCGTCTCTGTATCCTGCATTATCCCCTTGAATCCTTCCCGCCGTATAGACGGAACCATCCTCTGCCGTCAAAGTAACATCCTCCGTCTCATAGCTGCCCATCCCCCTAAAGTTATTCACCAACAAACTGGAAAAACGATATTTTCCGTCGGAATAGAGCTGATACAACGGCAGGACAACGCCTTCCCCGTCTACTGTTCCGGGCTGCACAACGAAACTGTAATCACCTGCCATACATATGCTTCCAATCTGCGCCAGCTCTTCCTCGAAAGCTGCCCGCGACAATACAAGTTCAAATGCGGATTCCGCATCAGTGATAGGAACATAGTACTCTTCGTCATGAACCCGGAATTGCACCTCTTTTTTTCCCTCCGTATTTAAGCGGGCCGGCATGGACAACGAAAGCTTCAACGTATCCCCCGTCTCCTCCGGCTGCCCTCGAAAAGTCAGTTCCGTTTTCAGTTCATTGCCCGCTCCCGCTTCCTGATATGGGCCAACCTGCAGCTCTCTGGTAAGCCCCTCCCCACTCATGCTTGCGATATGGCTTTCCACAATCGCAATATCCCGCTCCTGCTCCCATATCTGATCTGTAAGATCCTCATTCCTCACCAGGCCATGGGGACTATATGCCATCACCTCCAGAGTAACCAGCCCGTCATGGTATACGGCATCAGTAACGGTAAAAGTAATTCCATCCACCACACAGGAAGGTGGTATTTCTGACAAACGATATGATGGTTTGTCCTCATTCCAGTTAAATCCTACCCCTGGAAGGAATTGAAAATAACGGATGATTCCGATTGCACATGCTGCCAGCAACGCAATCAGTATCAGCACTAACATCAGCTTTAACAGTTTGCTTATACTTCGGCGTCCGCGCTTTTTGACTGTCTCATAAGGCAATGCCATTCGGGAAGCAATTTCCTTATAAGAAAGGCCATCATAATATTTCATGCGGATGATTTTTTCATCCATGGGCTCCAATTTCCCCAAAGCCTCTTCCAGGACTTCATATTCCTCCGGTTCTCCGGCTGCCCGTAATTCATTTTTCAAATCCTCTTCCTTGCGAAGCTGACGCTCGTTCTGGCGGTATTTATCAAGCGCCTGCCGGTCAGCCATCACAGCCAGATAGCTGCCAAGGCTCCCCTTCTCTTCCGCATACCGCTTCCAATTCAAACAAAAATCAGCAAAAACATCATTCACACATTCCTTTATGTCCTCAGGATTTTTCACCCGTCTGGCACACACACTCCAGAGAAGACCCGTATAAGCCTCCAGCAAAGCAACGGCGCCTTTCTCCCTGTCTGTTTCTAATAATTTCAATATTTCCTGATCTGAATATGACATAATTTCTCCTTTTGTATCACTAAATCTCCCACCTTTTATGCAATATCCAAATAATATCAAACCCTTCCTATAATGTCAATTCCTATGTCATTACGAAAAGAGGCCATGTTCTTCTTTCATAACAGTTCAGACAAGTCACTGAGCTTTCTATTGATATAACAAGAGCGTGTTTAAAACACGCTCTTTCTTCAGGAAGTTTGCAGACTGTCAAAATAATGTTTATTGTAAAGGTATGCTTTGGAATAAGGCTTGCAGACACCGGCTCTCTCATTGTATTCTTTCGCCTTTTGCTGGTCTCCCATTTTGTCATAGCATACACATAACTGTAGCAGAGGAACATAATCATAACAATCCGGCAGAATAAATCCGCCTGCATATTCATTCTTCGGTGTATTCAGAGCCGTTTCATACCAATAAACGGCATTATGGTAGTTTCCGTGTTCCAAAAAATACTTCCCGATCTCACAGCACAATTCAGCTCTTGGCAAATCAAAACTCATACTGCGCAACAGCGTAATCAGCGCGGATTGTTCCTGTCCCAAACGGAAATAACAGTTAGCACAAATAGAACATGCTTCTATCTTATTTTCAACCCATCCTTCCGGCGAGAGCAGAAATTGTTCAAGCACAGAGATAGCCTCTTTGTATTGTTTGTGATAGTATAGCTCCCGCCCATAATAATATTGCTGCCGTGGCTCCAGAACCTTTCCCTCTGCAAGCATCTTCTGGTATATTCTCAAATTTCGCTCCGGGTCCCCTGGACTCATTTTCTTGTGACAGATCGCAATATCAGAATATATTACGCTGCCTTTCGGGGGAATCACTTCATGAACTGCACCAACCCAACGGTACTCCGAACTGTTTCTGATCCATCTTTCCCTATAATAGGAAAAAGACGGCATACCAGCTTCATCAAAAGAGGTATTATATTTCATCATTACAATATCCGTATCCGGTGACAGAGACCGTTTTAACTGCAGAAATTTCTCCTTTTCCGTTTCTTCCAGAATATCATCGGCATCCATCCACATACAATAGTCCATGGATGCCTTGGAAAAGGAATAATTTCTGGCATCAGAAAAATCATCCTTCCATGGATACGAATAGACCTTCGATGTATAATTGGACACGATTTCTACCGTCCGATCCGTCGAACCGGTATCTACAATGATAATTTCTTCTACAAGTTCTGCTACACTGTCGAGACAGCGTGCAATATACATTTCCTCATTTTTGACGATCATACATAGGCTTATTGTCGCCATATTGTGTTCTCCCTTTTCTTTGATTCATTGTTTATAGAGCTTTTCTATACTCAAATTCATGTTGATTCTGGAATCGCACGCCGAAGAATACCATGCAAAAAACAGTGTGGACCCACTTGGTATTTCGATTATAAAGTATCTTGATATTGCAAGTGTTTCCATCCGTCTTGCCGTCTCTGCATATACGGTATATCCTGTCTGTTCACAATCATTATAGATCGGTGTCAGCTTTATGAAGCCATGTTTTTTCATCATTGTGGATATATAATAATAGACAGCATAGTAACCAGGTGTCAGCATGACGGAGTAGTTATTGCAGAGAGAGATATTTCCGGTTGTATCCGGTATCTCTATTTTAAGCGGAAGATTGGCGCTTTCCGGCATGATAATCCCTTGACCTAAAAAAGATGCAAATACACTGTTCTGCGGGTAGCCGGGAGGACCTGCCGGGCCTCGGGCTCCCTGTTCTCCTCTGGGTCCCATGGGGCCGGTAGCTCCCTGCGGCCCCTGCGGACCTGTGACTCCTTGTGGACCAGGTTCTCCGCGTTCACCAGGACAGCCGGGTGGGCCGGGTTCTCCTCTGGGCCCCATCGGACCAGGTTCCCCTCTCTCTCCAGGACAGCCGGGCGGACCAGGGTCTCCTCTCTCCCCGGGACAGCCGGGCGGACCGGGTTCTCCTCTCTCGCCAGGACAGCCGGGCGGACCAGGTTCCCCCCTCTCTCCAGGACAACCAGGCGGGCCGGGTTCTCCTCGTTCGCCAGGACAACCAGGCGGGCCGGGTTCTCCTCTGGGCCCCATCGGACATGACGCACTATGACAGGAAGCATCGTATTCCTTCGGTTCTATTGTGCTTGTGTGTTGAGAATGTGCTGATGCAGCAGTGTTTGTCTCAACTTTAAAATTTGGAGAGGACTGCGGTGTGTTTTGATTACGGTTTTGATAGCCATTTTGGTTATTGTTTTGATTATTATTTTGATTATTGTTTTGGCTATAATTTTGATTACAGTTTTGATTATAATTTCTGCCAGGAGCCCTTCCCATATTGAACGGATTCGGCGGACTAAACATCCAAAGAGGATTAAAATTATTCAATTGAAACCACCTCATTCATATTTATATTGAGTGATGATGTATTTATCATAATAAATTATATGCATAAAAAACAAATTCGTTTATGATGATAATGGAATATAGCGCATTACCTGTCAAATCTATTCCCTTTGCGGCAAAAATACTGTATAATGAAGTGGATTACCAATAAAACACAGAAAATGTCACTGCAAATTCCATACATAAGTTGGTTGTTTCCCCCTATGGACTGCAGCGATTATACCAAATTTTCACGGAAGTGTACAGGCAGCCATGATAATACCAAATCTTCCGGAACCAGAAAGGAGTATCGTATGACAATAAAGACAAAACTTCCCATGGGCATTGAAAATTTTAAGGAAATACGCACAATGGACTATTACTATGTCGACAAAACAGGATTAATCCGAGACCTTTTGGAAAACTTGGGAAAAGTAAACCTCTTTACACGGCCAAGACGTTTTGGAAAAACCTTGAATATAAGTATGCTGAAACACTTTTTTGAAATAGGGAATGACATTTCGCTTTTTGATGGCCTTGAGATTTCCACAGAAAAGGAACTCTGCAACAAATATATGGGAAAATATCCTGTCATTGCCATCAGCCTAAAAGAAGTAAGAGGTAAAAGCTTTGATGCGGCCAGTAAAAAACTGCGTTCCATCATAGGAAAAGAGGCCTCAAAGTTTCTGTTTCTTGCACAAAGCGACCGACTATCAGCAATGGAACGCCAACAATTTAAGGCACTGATTCACATAGATGAAAAAGGCGCATTTACAATGTCAGATGAACTTATGGAAGAAAGTCTGCTGCTTATGTCACAGTTTTTACAAAAACATTATGAACAAAATGTTATCTTTTTGATTGACGAATATGATGTGCCCCTTGATAAAGCATACCAGTCCGGATATTATGATGATATGGTAGAATTATTTAAAAGCTTGTTCAGTCAGGCACTTAAGACAAACCCAAGCCTCTATTTTGCAGTGCTCACCGGATGCCTTAGAATTTCCAAAGAAAGCATCTTTACCGGCCTTAATAATTTCAATGTATACACGGTCAAAGATGTGCAATATAACGAATATTTTGGCTTTACTGATATAGATGTCAGAGAAATGTTGGACTATTATGGATTTATGAATCATTATAATACCATAAAAGAGTGGTATGACGGTTATCGTTTTGGAGATCTGGAAATCTACTGTCCATGGGATGTCATAAGTTATGTACATGCCTTAAAAATGAAACCGTCTGTAAATCCTCAAAACTACTGGGTAAACACCAGCAGCAATGACATTATCAGAAAGTTTATAAGCATAGCAAAGACAACTACCAGAAACGAATTTGAACTACTGATTGAAGGCGGCAGTATTAAAAAAGAAATCCGACAGGATTTAACATATCGAGATTTGGATTCCGACATCGATAACCTCTGGAGCCTGCTCTTTACAACAGGATATTTAACACAGTGCGGAGAAGATGAAGCAGGCAAAACGGAACTCATCATTCCAAATAAGGAAATACGCTGGATATTTGTGGAACAGATACGAAAATGGTTCAAAGAAGAAACCACAAAGGACTGTCAAAAGCTGGAAAGCTTCTGCAGGGCATTTGAAAAGAATGACATAGCCTCTATTCAAGAAGGTTTCAATGCTTACCTGAAAAAAACCATCAGTATCCGTGACACGAATGTAAAAAAAGAAATGAAAGAAAATTTCTATCATGGTATTTTACTTGGACTTTTCGGAAATATGGATGGTTGGGAAGTGAAATCAAATGCTGAATCAGGCGAGGGTTATAGTGATATCAGTGTAGAAGTGGAGGATAAAGAAATCGGCATTATCATTGAATTAAAATATGCCGAAAATGCCAAGTTTGATGCCGGATGCCAGGAAGCTCTGCAGCAGATAAAAGACAGGAACTATGAGGAAGTATTAATCAATGACGGCATGAAGACCATATACCGATATGGCATTGCATGCTACAAAAAGCGTTGCCGCGTTATCTCAGGATAACGCGGCTGCTCACCTTTTCCTATATTTGATATATGAGAAACTGCTCTCCAGACTTCGATTGCGCATACACTCATATACCCTGTCTCTTAAATCCTGCTGCCTTTCTCTGAACTGCAAGTCCTCCTTCGGATAAAAAGGACCGTCGATATACGTGATGATTTTTACTTTCCGTCCCCACCGTCCCCGGCGATGATAAGTATTGGTCAATACATACACCGGCCGCGAAAGCATTACCGGATACCGGAAAGAAACTGCCCCAAAAGGACGAATATGGGTATCATAAGGCCAGATATGAGCCTCAGGATAAATGGTAATGGAATGATTACTATCTATGATTTGTTCTATAGACTTCAGAAAATGCTTCATTCCCTGGAAATCGCAGGGAACAGGTATGGCTCCTAATAACCTGACAATATTGCCAAGCCCTGGCATTGATACGTTCTCAGGGCTGGCAATGAAGAAATTACGTTTGGGATAATTGGCAAGGCTGGGAATCAAAGTATCTCCAAAAGGCTGTGTATGATTGGCATAAATAAAATAACCTTCGTCTTTACAGAGACGCAGCTTCTCCCTTCCTATATATTTGACCCGGAATTTCATTTGGGCATATAACACTTTCACAGGCATGCTAAATACATTCTGCAGCAAAAGAGAGAAAAAATTCCATACCCAGCCATGAAAATACGCAAAATTTCCGTCAATCACCCTGGGCGTAATCTTCACCTTGGAAAATTCATCATTGCACTCATCCGTATAGTATATGATTTTCTCTTTTTCTTCTCTATGGTTTTTAATTCTGCTCTGCCTCCTTGCTCATCTTCATAAGTATCAGACAGTCTTGCAAAACATCGGACATTTCAGGCCATACTCCCGGAACCGACATCTGCATAAAATCTCTTACACACAGTCTTGTGAGACGGAATACACAAGCGGACACCCGTAAAATTCCTCATAGATCTGTTTCCATATGCCGGCATTTTTTTCTTTCATAGCCTGTGCCTGTTCACGCACCGCAAGATCTGTCGGCGGATAGATGGGTTCTTTGATAAATACCGTATACTCCTGCACCGGAAACCCATCCTCACCTATTCTGTCACCATCTTCCATGGCAATAAACACAGGAATCACCGGCACATGATTTTTAACTGCAAACTTATATGCTCCATTTTTTAATGGCTTGGGCTTCCTGTAATTCCACCACATACTCTGCTCCGGATACACCAGGATAAAATCCCCTCTTGTCAGGATTGTGTCCACCGCCTGCAGAAAATGGTACATAGTCTCCTTCTTCTGACTCAAAGGAAGCGTATTGCAATTTCGGAAGAGCAATCCGTAAAATCCCGGAAAATTGGTATAATTCCCCTCTCTGATCACCTTAAAAAGCTGTTTTTTCCCCATTTGCGCCGAGTGCTGAAAGAGATATTCCACTGTAAGACAGTCATAGGGATGAAAATGATTACAGGTGAGTACAGCACCGCTCGTCACACAATTCAAATTCTCCATCCCCAATACTTGCCGGATCACCAGTTTCTTCCGCCTGATCAAAGAATGCACAAACCAATTGGCCGCTGTATATGCCGCCTTGGACTTAAGCCTGCTCACGGGCTTTGTCCGCAGATAATCAACTTTATCCGGAAGAAGCGGAATCGTGGGCGGGTCTTCCTCCGCATCCACATCAAATCTCCCCTCCTGCTCCAACAAACGAATGCGCCGAAGCACTTCCAACCGTTCCGAATCCTGATCTTTCCCCATAACATCTTCCCTTCACATCTGTCTCTTATATCGCTTACTGGTTCGGGACACTTTATCAGTATACCATCAAATCACAGCGCAAAACGTACTGCCGCACCGTCAGCTTCCATCTTCGCCATATGAATCAACATTTCATGTCTCTGATTGTCCCTGAAACGTTCTGTCTCCGTATATTCTTCCCTGATTTTTTGTATCTTATCAAAATATTTTGTCCTTCTGGCGTATCTCCAGAAAACATCCTGATACAGAATATTTTCAAAATGCCAGGGCTTGAAGGCAAGATTATAATGGACTAATTTCACATCCTCACTCCTGATGCCGGCGTCAGGAATGGGCATTCTATTCCACACTCTTCCGAACATTTTTACTCTTCCCCTGCACAGCCTGTTCAGGTAATCCTGATCCTGTGCCACAGTGAACCGAATTTTCTCCAGGGAATCAAGAAATTTCTCTTCAAATCGAAATCTGCGCAGTTCATGAAGATTCATCAAAAGAATTCCCGCATTGAAATATCCACGGTAATCGGCGACTCCCACTACCTTTTCGGCGTACTCCCGAAACGCCTCATTATGCCGAATCACATCATCGGGCGCCGCTCCTACCAAAGCATCCCCCAAAGCCGTATGATATAATTTGGCAATATCATCTAAAATCACAATATCGCTGTCAAGGTACAATGCCTTATCATACTGGGGATACAAATTGGGGATAAACAGTCGAAAATAAGTTGTCTTGGAATAGTAATCCCTCGTGTACAATTTATCTTCTATTTTCTCAATATGACTGCTCAAGTTATCAAATGTAATTCTCACATTACTTTTCTCGTATTGCAATAGTTCTCTCTGATTTTCCGCTGAAATATCAGTGTACAATACCCTGATGCAGTAAATGTTTTCTTCGGATGCGTTATCGGTCAGTGATTGTAGGGCCACTGCCAAAAAAGGACAATAACCATCATCTACCGCAAAGAAAATAGGAATTTCCTTTCCCTCTACCATCTTCATATCGCAGATCTCCTTTACACCGGGATTCCTTTCCATATCCATTGATAACCATTCCTGTCGCTATTTATTTGTACAGTCATTTATTCCTACTTTATTTTACCTTTTCATTCTCCTCTCCATATCCTGCTTCCAAACCTGATATTCCTCCAGATCCCGGTCAAAGGTATGGCAATGAAGATAGCGGTGGATTTCTTCCACCTGCCACTGTTTGTAATTCTCCGTGTGCGGATAAGGCCGAAACATCAGCCTCTTGCAAAAATGGCATACCACTGTATCCTCCCTGTCAAATTTTGACTGTTCATTGTATCTTCTTGGAAGCAGCAACTTTTTGGTCGTACATTGATAGAGCGCCGACTGATCCGCAAACAGCAGCTTCTTTGAGCGAATTAACTCCCTGGCTCTTACAAGCAAGCCCGTTTCCCGAATCTTCACCATATTAAGCAGCAGCATTCCGGCATTAAAATAATCCGGCCGTATCAGCCAGCATCCATATTTCTCCTTTACCGCCGCATATTCATAATCGGTGATATCAATATCAAAAAGCTTCCTGATATCATCCGCAATCATAATGTCGATATCCAGATAAAGTAATTTATCAGGCACTTTGGGAATTTCATCCGCCAAAAGCCGAAGCAATGTATAGGGCGTACAATAAGTCCCCTCATTGATACATCCCCCCAATTCCCTCTCATACCATTCTGTCACATCCAGCCGCTCCACCAGACTGTCAGGATTTTTCTTACGAACCACCTGATTCAAAAGTGAGATCTGCTCCTCAGTCATACAGACATAATCCGGATTCAGCCTGCTCAAATCCATTGTCATCAAATGCACATGAAGAACTTCTTTTGTCCTGTTTGTCATGGAGATTAACTGGGTCAGGGCCCCATCAAATACTTTTCTGTTTCCGCACAAAAGTATCTCTACCATTTCTCACTCCAACACACTGTAACTCATCCACTCATATAGCAGCTTCGTCCCCTCCGCAATCTCAGGCGGGAGCAGAGCCCGGGCCACCAGCTTCAATTCCTCCGACTCCGCATCTGTGCGTTTTAGATGTGCGTAATCACCATCAATCTCCACAACAATATATTCAAATCTGTTCACTACAATCACCTCTATCTCTTAAAAAAATAAAGACATTTCTGCAGAGAATTTCTCATCTGCCTCCCCTGTCCATTGGCACACAAGCCTTGCAGATTCCCACATAGACGCAGAATCTACAGTGTATTCCACTCTTTGTCCATTGGCGCGCAAATCTTGCAGAATCCCACGGCAGCGCGATTTTGACTTTGCAAGAAGAGCTGGTCTAACTTGTTATTAATCTTCTTAAGAAAGGTTTCCCACACTGTGCCCTTTCCATTCCTGCACAAATAAATCTATTTCAAAAATATCACAGCAGCTTCTCCTGGTAATGTTTCCTGCTCCTGATTTGATGTTACTAAAATAACAATAATCCTGCCCCGCACAGAGTTCCCTCATCTAATAAAACGCCTTCCAATACCGGAAAACAAGCTTTCTATGCCATCGTAATGTTTCATATACCGCTTTCGCCAACCGCATATACATGCTTCTCACATAATCCTCTTCCGCCTGCTTCGTTGCTTTTGTACCAAATGCCGCCTGACTTACAATGGCCTGCATCCTGGCGATATCTTCCACCGGCACCACCAAAGCCTGTCCCAGTTTCTCCGCAAAATCCTCTTCCATACCATCATATTCCTTCAGAATCCCCTCAAACTGCAACATCTGCAGCAATCTCCCAAATACCTTTCTGCATCCCGCCTGCTCCAGCTTCTTGATTCGTTTCAGCCTTCTGTAATCAAATAAAAACGGCAGCATACACAGAGAATACAGCACAAATACCCCTAGTGCATAAAACCACTGTTTATTTTCTTCAAAATCTATCTCGAAATCAAAATTCCCTTCCCACCAGTAAGTATTACTTTCGTGTTTCTTATTTCCGATTTCTTCCGGTGTTCTGACCGCTTCTTCCTCCCAATCATTATTTCTTCGTATCTGTCCAAATACTTCCTCATCAAACCCCGGATAAGCAACGCTGATTCTCTCATCCCCGGCAATCGTCACCTCCACAGGTGTCCATCCATAATCTGCCAGATAAATCTCTGTCCAGGCGTGAGCGGACTCGTCTGTTACGGATGCTGTCCAGACCCCGCTTTCCTGTTCCGTAAACTCCTCCGGCAATACCATATATCCTGCGGCATATCTGGCCGGTATGCCATAGAGACGGTACATCAGGGTTGCTGTAGCCGCAAAATGTTCACAATACCCTCTCCCTCCTTCAAACAGGAAATACTCCACAATATCTTCATTCAGCGGCGCCCATCCTGGCGTCAAAGTATAAACGGCATTGCTGTCCAACGTATAGAGAATAAATGAAGTAATCTCATCCAGGTTCCCCATAGGATTTTCTCTGCACAACCTGGTCAATCGCGGTAATATTCCTGTGGGCACCCTGGTGTAAACGGTTTGGATTTCCCTCATGTATGCCTCCTGCATTTCCAGGAACCAATCTCGCTCCAGCCAGAAATTAGTAGTAACATTTTCCCAGTCAATGTTCATATCAGACTGCTCATAATAACGGTAAACATACCCTTCACGCGTATTGCCATACCCGTAATCATACCACATATCATCATTTTCTTCACGATAATAGCGACGGGCACGCTGGCTGTAATAAGGCTCATATAGATTGTCATAGGCGCCTCCATAATGCTTCAATGTCAGAGAAATGGAA
>CAMWLE010000084.1 GCA_947175015.1 uncultured bacterium | reverse complement strand
CACGCATAAAGCGCGTGAAAACGCCTCGCGGTGGCGTAGGTGTGAAAAGTAACGCAGTGTTTTCCCTTCCTCTGCTGTCCTGCCCCTCCTTAAGCCTTTTTATTCATTCCTGTGCCTCTTATGTTCAGGGCATTCAGGGTCGCGGCATATCACATAGCCCATGTCATCTTCTTTCCAAGTACGAGTGTCAAAGTCTGCATCCTTACAGCCATAACAGACACAGGCAGTCAGAATCGGTCTGCCTGCAATGCCACCATTTTCTCTCTCTGATATGTGGCTTTTCCCAAAACTAACAGCTTGTTTCCCAAAAAGCAGGGCACTTTTCCCAAAAACAAGCTCTTTTTCCCAAAAACGGAAACTCACAAAAACAGCAGAATCCTATCTCTCAATAAAAAACGACCTCATAGAAAGGATTCTTCCTCTCTACAAGGTCCATTTTATTATTTCTCTATTTTCTTTTTGGAGCTGCCCCGTTTTGCCCCTAGAGGAAAAAGGGGGTTGCCTCGGAATACGAAAACTGCTATCTGTTTATAACGTCACGCCCTGCTTAAAGATCGCCATATCATGGAAACCTGCGGCCTCGCTGCACACCTTCTTACCGGAAGCGACCTCCACTACATAGTCAAACAAATGCTCTGTCTCATCCTCCATGGTCTTGTCCTCTACCAACACGCCTGCATTAAAATCAATCCAATTAGATTTCTTTCCTGCCAGCCTGGAATTGGTAGAAATCTTCACTGTAGGCACCGGAGACGCAAACGGTGTTCCCCGCCCTGTGGTAAAGAGTACGATGTGAGCGCCTGCCGCTGCCAGCGCCGTAGCCGCCACCAGGTCATTCCCCGGTGCACTGAGCAGATTCAACCCCGGCGTCCGCACAGTCTCTCCATACTGCAATACCCCCATCACCGGCGCACTGCCCGATTTCTGGGTACAGCCAAGAGATTTATCCTCCAATGTAGAGATACCACCCTTTTTATTGCCCGGAGAAGGATTCTCATATATGGTCTGGTTATGGCTCTTAAAGTAATTCTTAAAATCATTGATCAGCGCCACTGTCTGATGGAACAGCTCCTCATTTGCACAACGATTCATCAAAATGGTCTCTGCCCCGAACATTTCCGGCACTTCTGTCAGGATGGTAGTTCCCCCCTGGGAAATCAGCTTATCAGAGAAACGTCCCACCAGCGGATTGGCCGTAATACCGGAAAGTCCGTCACTGCCGCCGCATTTCATGCCGATGACAAGCTTGCTCACGCTGACAGGTTCCCGCTCAAAACCGGACGCATAATCAATTAACCCTTTGATGATTTCCACAGACGCAGCAATCTCATCTTCATGCTCCTGCGACACCAGGAATTTCACCCTGTTCTCATCGTAATCGCCGATATAAGGCTTTAATACATCAATATTGCTGTTCTCGCAGCCCAGCCCCAGCACCAGCACACCGCCCGCATTGGGATGGTTGATCAAATCCGCCAGGATTTTCCTGGTATGCTCCTGATCGTCTCCCATCTGGGAACAACCATAAGGATGCGGGAATGCAATCACCTCTTCCACACTTCCTTTCACAAAAGCATTGGCCTGCTTTGCAATGGCAGTTGCCACATTATTCACACAGCCCACTGTGGGGATAATCCAGATTTCATTGCGCACGCCTACTTTTCCGTCCGGACGCTTGAAACCCATAAAGGTAGCTTCTGTGCCATTCTGTCCGTTTTCTCCTGCCTGCGCCTGACTGCTCCCCTGTCCGGCTCCCTGCCTCAGCACAGCCTGCACCGGTTCATAGGTATATTCCAACAAATCCCCTAAGGCAGTCTTCAGGTTATGCGTGTGAATCCATGCACCTGCCCTGATATCTTCCTTCGCATTTCCAATGCGGTATCCATACTTGATCACCTCACCGCCTGCGGAAATATCGCAAATTGCCATCTTATGGCCTGCGGGAATCTCTTCCAACGCGGTAATGACCCTCTCACAGACAGGCTTGCCACCCTCTGCGGCATTATTTCCGCAGTCAGCTCCCGCAGCCGCACTGTCCTGCACCTTCACGCTGACAGCAGCTCCTGCCGGAATGGTATTCAGCGCCACCACCACATTGTCATTATCATTTATTTTTAAGAAATCTTGCATAATGCCGCCCTCATACCATTTGCCTTAATATCATCCAGATAACCTGCAATCGCATCCGTAAGTCCTTCTACCTGATTCAAATCCTGCCCAAAGAAGGTCTCGCTTCCAAGGAAAGCAGTTACAAATTCTTTGCTGTCCTTCTGACAATTGTCACGGAAGAACTCCAATACATCCATATCATCCAAAATCTCATACTCCTGACCGTTCCGATTGCCAATCAACGCCTTGCCGCGGATCTCGGTGCCCGTGTAAAAGGCCATCAGCGCAGCCAAAGAGAATGCAAGATGTACAGGCAGCTTGCCGAACTTCTCCACATAGCCAAGCAGACTGGGCATACATCTTGCCCTCCACTTGGAAACGGAATTCAGGGAGATGGACAACAGTGCATGCTTTACATAAGGGTTATTGAAACGTGTGATCACAGCCTCGGCAAATTCTTTCAACTCCTCTTCCGGAAGCGTCAGCGTGGGAATCACCTCATCAAAAATGGTCTTCACCATGAAATTCTTAATATCCCCATCATCCATGGACTGCTTCACAATATCATTACCGCACAGATAGGAAGCCAGTACAAAGGAAGTATGCGCACCGTTCAGGATGCGAACCTTTCTCTGCTTATAGGGCTTCTGATTATCAGTAAAGATAACAGGAAGTCCTGCATCCGGCAGCGGCAGTTCCTTGCTGATATCCGTCGGACTTTCGATGACCCAAAGGGCAAAAGGCTCACCGGTCACCATAATACGGTCCTCATAGCCTAACTTCTCCCACTCTTCCTCAATGGTGTCACGTGGATATCCGGTAACAATACGATCTACCAATGTAGAGGTAAATACGCATGCCTCATCCACCCATTTCCTGAACTCATCACTTAAGCCCCACAGTTCAATCAACTGCATCACGCACTTTTTCAGCATGATACCATTGTCATCAATCAGCTCCACGGGCAGCATCACAAGCCCCTTGCCCATATCGCCCTTGAAAGTTTCAAATCTATGATATAAAAATTTCGTCAGTTTGCCTGGGAAAGTCTTGGGCGGATTCCACTCAAACTTGTCCTCCGCGTCGAACACAATACCTGCTTCCGTTGTATTGGAAACCACAAAACGAAGTGTATCAATCTCGGCAAGTCCCATGTACTTCTCATACTCCGAGCTGGTATCCACAATATCCGCAACACTTGTCACCTGTCTGTTCAATACCTTGGCCTCACCGTCCACAATGCCCCGCAGAGATACGGTATACTGGCAGTCCTGCTTGTGGAAATTCTCTGTGCTTCCGAATTCAATAGGCTTGATCAGCACAATATCGCCGTCGAACTTGCCCTGTTCATTGGCAATATCAATCATATAGTCTACAAATGCCCGAAGGAAGTTACCCTCTCCGAACTGAACCACCTTGACCGGCCTCTCCTTTTTGCCTGTCATTGCCTTGTTTAAAACTTCCATTTCCTCTCCCTTCTGCCCGCACTGCGGACATTACATGATCGTATTCTCGTTCTCTTTCATAATACATAAGTAAAACGGACTATGTAAGAGCTTACATCTTATATTTTACCGCCAAACTTTTCTTTCGTCAATAAGCTCTTTCCCATTTGTTAAAAAAATATCTTGAAAAAGCAGCCGGGTTTGGCTATAATTCAATTAGGGCTTTTTGTAACCACTTACATTTAAGGAAAAACCTATGACTATTTATGATATCTCCGAAAAAGCCGGTGTTTCCATCGCCACAGTGTCACGTGTACTCAATGGCAGCAGAAAAGTCAGCGAGAAAACCAGGCGCAAAGTTCTGGACATCATTGACCGATACGGATACACCCCCAATGCTTTTGCAAGAGGGCTGGGACTGAACACCATGAAGACCATCGGCATCATGTGCGCAGACAGTTCCGATTTATACCTTGCCAAAGGCATCTATTATGTGGAAGAAAAACTGCGTGAAAACGGTTATGACAGCATTCTCTGCTGCACAGGATATGAATTGGAAGCACGCGCTGCCGCCATGAACCTGCTGATCACCAAGAAGGTGGACGGCATCATTATGGTAGGCTCTAATTTCATTTACGAAAAGGACAGTGACAACCAATACATTGCCAATGCCGCTGCGCAGCTCCCTGTCATGTTGTTAAACGGCGAATTGAACGCTGCCAATGTATACAGTGTAGTTTCCGATGATTACACATCCATGTATGATGCCACTCTGCAAATGATGCAAAGCGGCATCAAGGACATTGTATATTTCTACAATTCCACTTCCTACAGCGGCATGCGCAAGCTGGCAGGTTATCGGGCCGCAATGCTGACACAGACAGACAGTACGGAAGGGTTGGAGCAATTTTATCGCGGCTCCCATGAAGATATCCATGCCATGACCAGGTACCTGAAAGACTTGCAGGAAACAGGACTGCAATTTCATGGTATTATTGCCGCAGACGACACATTGGCACTGGCCGCAGTGAAATATGCCAGAGAAATGAATTATCGGATTCCGGAGGATTTTTCCATTCTGGGCTACAATAATTCCATGCTGGTAAATTGCTGTGAACCGGAACTGACCAGTATAGACAATAAACTGGAAACGCTGTGCCAGCATTTGATTACCATTCTGCTGGGTCTGCTGGAAGGAAAAGAAATGCCGAACAGGACGGTATTTCCCGGTGAAATTATTAAAAGAGGCACCACCCGATGATACCATTATTTTATTTCCGCCGATATTTCAGCCACGCAGGAAGAATCACCTTTCCGCAAAGCCTGATTCGGCTGGCAGCAACAGCTTCATCGTTAGTAACAATAGTTTAAATATAAATGGAGGGCAACAAAATGAAACAATTTATGGACAAGGATTTCCTGCTGGAAAATGAAACAGCCAAGAAGCTGTTCCATGAGTTCGCAGAAAATACGCCGGTGCTGGACTATCACTGCCACATCAATCCCAGGGAAATCGCAGAAAACCGTCAGTTTGACAACATCACCCAGGTATGGCTGGGCGGCGACCATTATAAGTGGCGCCTGATGCGTTCCTTTGGTGTGGATGAGAAATATATCACCGGAGACGCATCCGATTATGAGAAATTCTGCAAATGGGCTGAATGCCTGGGCAAAGCCATCGGCAATCCCCTCTTCCACTGGAGCCATCTGGAATTGCAGAGATACTTCGGCTATCATGGCGTGTTGAGTAAGAAAACCGCTGATGAGGTGTGGAAGCTTTGTAACGAGAAGCTTGCCGACCCTTCCATGAATGTGCGCAACCTGATTAAACAGAGCAATGTAACCTTAATCTGTACCACGGACGACCCCATTGACTCCCTGGAATGGCATAAGAAGATTGCAGAAGATACTACTTTTGATGTGAAGGTACTGCCTGCATGGAGACCTGACAAGGCTATGAATATTGAGAAGCCTGATTATCTGGATTATCTGGACAAATTGGCTGCAGTAGTCGGCGTAGGTGAGATTGCCAGCTTTGCAGCATTGAAGGACGCACTGAGAACACGTATGGATTTCTTTGCTTCCATGCACTGCAATGTATCCGACCACGCATTGGAATATGTCATGTATTATCCTGCAAGTGATGATGAGATTGAAGCTATCTTCTTAAAGAGATTGAACAGAATGATCCTGACCAAAGAAGAAGAACTGAAATTCAAGACTGCTTTTATGCTCTTTGTAGGCAGAGAATACCATAAGAGAGATTGGGCTATGCAGCTCCATTTCGGCTGCAAGCGTGACAACAATACTCCTATGTATAAGAAACTGGGGCCTGATACCGGTTATGACTGCATCAACAATGACACCCCTTCCATGCAGATGGCAGATTTCCTGAATGCACTTGCCACCACGGATGAGCTTCCAAGAACCATCCTTTACAGCCTGAACCCCAATGACAATCAGGCAATTGGTTCCATCCTTGGCTGCTTCCAGGATTCTACCGCTGTGGCAAAGGTTCAGCAGGGCAGCGCATGGTGGTTCAATGATCACAAGGTTGGTATGACGGAACAGCTCATCTCCCTGGCAAACCTGGGTAATCTGTCCGGTTTCGTGGGCATGCTGACAGACTCCAGAAGCTTCCTCTCCTACACCAGACATGAATACTTCCGCCGTATCCTGTGCAACCTGATCGGTACCTGGGTGGAAGGCGGCGGCTTCCCGGCAGATATGGAGATTTTGTCTGAGATCATCAAGGATATATCTTACTACAATGCTAAGAGATATTTCAAGTTTGATATTTAAGATGAAATAAAGACAACATGATCTTTCTTGTTGGTATATTATCACGAAAAAAATGTCCCTCCCAGGAATTATGTGGGAGGGACGTCATACTTAAACTATAACAAATTCCATTTCAATACAATCCCATTCACCAATAGGCATTTTATAAATTTCAGTCTTTCCAATCGGTTGAAATCCGACTGATTCGTAACAATATCTTGCATTATCATTATTGGCAAATACCCCTAATGTAATTTTAGATGCGTGCAAAGTATTTTTTGCATAGTTTATTGCCAACTGCAACATTTTCTTTCCATTTCCGCATCCTCGTAAAAGAGGATCAACAATTACAAAACCAAAACGGACAATGCTGTCATCATTCTCATTCGGGTATCTAATATACAAGTGTCCTACAAGATTCCCTTTATCATCAACTGCACTAAGCGGAATAAATCTGTTACCTTTAATCATAGGTGCATAATCTTCGTTCAGAGCGTTATCTGCAATTGGAAACTTCCCTATTCTATTTGCAGACCATTGATATAAACTCTTTTCATCTTTAATCCAGCTACAAATATTTGCTGAATCTTCTTTTTTATATTTTCTTAATTCCAATTTCATCACCAACTTCTGAATTTTCGTTTTATATTAAATATATTTTTACTCAATTATTTTAATCTGGGAGCATAATATTCAGCAGTTTCGAGTTTTCCCACGAAACTGCTGAATATTATGCTTGCTTGAATCTGTTATCCAATACCAAAACATGTCTCCTGTGCGCCGGCAGACCGTTAGCATAAAAAGGGTTCATCACTGCAACTTTTTAATAAGCCTTCGCTTCCTCTTCACCGTTCAGCACGCGCAAAGCCCCCTGTGCCAATGCCAGCAATTCATCCTCGCCGGGATATACGGTAAAGGGTGCAATCCACTCTGCCCTTTCCTTCAAAGCCGCCACAATATCTGCACCATAGGCAATTCCGCCAGTGACAATAATCTGATCCACCTTGCCGTTTAACACACATGCCATGGAACCGATATCCTTAGCCACCTGAAGCAGGAATGCCTGTTTTGCTTCTGCTGCTTTCTCATCTCCTTCATTGGCACGTTTCGTCACCTCACGCATGTCATTGGTGCCAAGATATGCGTTAAATCCTCCATTGCCAACTATTTTACCATATACTTCCTTCTCGGAATATTTGCCGGAGAAACACATCTTCACCAAGGCACCGCTGGGCACCGAACCTGCCCTTTCCGGTGAAAAAGCGCCGTCACCGTCCAACGCATTGAATACATCAACCACTTTTCCATATTCATGTGCGCCCACGGACACCCCACCGCCCATATGAACCACAATCAGCCGTAAGCTTTCATAGGGTTTCCCGATTTCCTTTGCATATCTTTTTGCCACAGCCTTCTGATTCAGCGCATGGAATATGCTCACACGGGGAAGCTCCGGCACTCCGGAATATCTGGCAATGGGCATCAACTCATCCACCACCGTTGGATCTACAATATAAGAAGGCACACCAAGGGAATCCGCAATTTCCTTTGCCAGGATGCCTCCCAGATTGGAAGCGTGCTGGCCTTGCACACCTTTCTTCAGATCGGCAAGCAATTCCTCCGTCACGGCATAGGTACCTCCGGGAATTGGTTTCAGCATTCCTCCACGCCCTACTATCACATTCAGACTCTTGATATCAAAATTTTTAGCTTCCAAAAAATCTGTGATAATTTTCTTACGGAAATCTTTCTGGTCAACAATAGAATCAAACTGACCTATCTCTTCCGTAGAATGTCTTAATGTTTCGTCAAATAATAATGTTTCATCCTCAAATACACCGATTTTGGTGGAGGTTGAACCAGGATTAATAATTAAACTCTTTATGGACATTTCATTTTCCTCCTTATACAGCTTCTCCGACACCCGGACAATTTATTATTCTTTATCCCTGTTTTATCAATTTTGAGATTCACTCTTCCTGCCTGGGATTCGTCCTATCAATTTTGCAATCGTTCTATCAACTCTATCAGCAACCATTTTACATTACAAACAAATATCATTCCCGTTATAGATTACTTCCTCCCCATGACGGCCCTGGGTTGCCCACGAGATTAGTTCCGCCACATACTTCGGCGTCACTGCGGAGGGCAGTTCCATGGGCATCAGATAACGCTTCCAACAGCCATCCGATACCCTGTCCTGGAAATAGCTGCCCTTACTGATAACATAAGCTCTGTCCACTTCCAGAGGACAGGACAAAATCAGCTTTTTATCTTCGGAAATAATATGCAGAACCATCTTGTCACAAGCTTCCTCATCCTTGCGGATATACCACAAATAGACTTGACCATCGCATACGATTTTTCTCCGGTTCTTTGCCCTGACCGACATACTGCTCCTGCATCACCTCTATGCTTCTTTCTTCTTCATTTCCTCTGCTACAACTGCTGCCAATGCAAGAGAATTCACCTTTGTCTCAAAGCTGTCGGAACGACTGGTAAGAATGACCGGCACCTTTGTACCGGTTAGGATACAGCCGTTCTTCACCTTCACCATATGTACAATGGCCTTATATACCAGGTTGCCCGCATGAATATCCGGGAACAACAGAATATCCGCATCTCCTTGAATTTTCCTGTCGGTAGCAGCCTTGTGTTTTGCGGCCTCCGCATCAATGGCAAGATCCAGAGAAAGCGGACCGTCAACGATACAGCCCGTAAGCTGTCCCTCTTCGCACATTTTCGTCAATTCGGCTGCTTCCACAGTTGCCGGCATCTTAGGATTGACCACCTCCACTGCCGCTAAAGGTGCTACCTTTGGCATTGCAATACCACAGGCATTACATACAGGAATGGTATTCTTAATGATATTTACCTTGTCTTCCAATGTGGGGTATGTCATAAATGCCACATCTGTCAAAAACAACAGCCTGTCAATACCAGGAATCTCAAACACACACACATGGGAAAGCGGCTTGCCGGTACGCAGTCCCACTTCCTTGTCCAACACGCTCTTCAGGAAATCCTTCGTATCAATTAAACCTTTCATATACATATCCGCCCGGCCGTCATGAACCAATTTAACGGCTTTCAGAGATGCCTGAATCATATCCGGCTCATCAATAATCTCATAACCTGACAAATCCATATGAATCGAGGCCGCCACCTCTCTGATTTTCGCCTCATCACCTACCAGGATCGCATCAGCGATATCCCTTGCCTTTGCCTCCCTGACAGCCTCAAGAACCGCGGAATCCTGTGCCACGGATACGGATACCGTCTTCTTGCTGCATTTCTGCACCTTCGCCACAATGTCATCAAAACCCTGTTTCATTTCCTACATACTTCCTTTCTGCCCCTAGAGCATCACTTTCTTTTTATATTCCGCCTGTCAGCAATACCTGTCAAGTACTGCCAAAGGACGTTTTTCATATACGTTCTACCGTCATGAATCATATCACAAAGGGATGCAAAATGCAAGAGGATGCACCGTATGAAACACTGATTTATAGTTCATAATTTTCAATCACATCAAGAATATCTTTTTGATATATATTGCCGCCAAGAACATCACCATTGGGTTCAACGCAAATAGAACGGATATCCTCCGGATTCTCAGTATATGGGTTCGTATATTTTTTGTCTGCTTCAAAATACTTGCTCAAATATTTCAGTGCATTGCCGGAAGGAAAAATAATATTCCCATCTGAAACGGCTATATTCATTGATTCAAATTCTTCCAGGATTTCAATGGTCCGCTTATTATAATGATTCGGATCGTTTTTGTCCACCAGCCAGGCCGGATTCGCCTTCAACGGAATGCCTGCCGCTTTGACGGCTTCAGCAAAAATTTTCACCGGTTCCAATGGAATGGTTTCCTGATGAAATGCGTCCACCGACAGCAAAATTATATTCACTCCGCTTTGGGCCAGTTTCGTTGTGATAACTTTTATCTGTTCTTTATCCCTGCTGAAGAAGCCATTTGTAATAATTTGCCTCTGAGGGATATTCATCTTCTGTGCGGCGGCATGTATCTTACAGACTTCCTCGAAATGCAGCAAAGGCTCCCCGCCAAATGTCATCAGGGAGTCTATATCATATTTGCTGCATATACTTTCAACGGCCCGCGCTGCGGCATCGCCATCCAAATGTTCACCACTTATGCCATGCTCACCCTCAGAACAATGTTTACATCGCCCTGTACAGGCATATGTGATCAAAAACTCTATGCGGTTTAAGTTCTGGATATACGGATTCATTATACTTTCCCTCCGAAAGCTTTTCTGGCATCATTCCATTTTCTCTGACATACCTATTGTAGCAGAACAAGCGCTTATAAGCAATACAACAAGCAGGTAATTTAGCGGCGGTCCGCACCGTCAGATGGTGTTGAAGCGGAAGCAGGCTCAGAAGAACCAGAGATGCCTGACGCAGATGCCCTTAGCTCAAACAGTCTTTGAGATGCCTTAATATACCTCAAATAAACATCCTTTCTCTGTCGAATTTTTATCTCAACATCCTCTTCATATATAAATCCTTGTCTATTCAGCAATTCTCCGAAAAGACTTATTACTTCTGCCCGCCTGATTGGCTGGGATACACTCCTACGCGGGGGCGCCGCACCGTATACATCCTGATATGTCCGTTCATACACAGTCCTATCCACACTCCACATTTTAGAAGAATCCGTTGATGATTTTAATAAGAATACCTCTCCTATTTTGCTTAACGAAACCTCTTGGTAAAAAGCAATCTCCGAATTGTTAATTCCGTTCTTCCCACTGGCCTGACTTTCTACAGCGCTGGCAATCCGGCACATTTTCTCCACAAGCTCACCTGATTCGTCCCACTGGTTTTCCCTGGCATCCTTACTATTCACCAAAGAATACTTTACATCATTAGAATTCATTGTGTAGAATGTCAGATCCACAGCGTCCCTCACCCTCATGCAGAAGAAGAATCCTCCGCTTGCCCCGGGACCGGTAACAGTGGTGAGAAGGTGTTTTATTGTTTCATTTTGAGGTATAAATCTGAAATAAACACCTTCACCATCTGGTACAACTTTGGAAGTATCCCTACTCCTGAACCTCTCTCCACTCTGTCTTAACATATTGCTGCTTTTCAGTCCACATCCCATCCCACTCAAAATTTGGGGGAGATACATCATTTTCCCTCCATGTATGAAGCCTTTGCATTCCTGTTCAATCTGATATGTATCTTGGCTTTCAATTCTATAAACATAATAATTCCCCCTGTATCCGGGAATCTTCCTGTCCCTCTTCATGTCCGCCCCCATTTACTGCTTCTGCACCGGTATTGGCTCCATCATCTGTGCGAACAGCGAAGTAAGCTTTGCCATTCCCTCAGAAGGCTCCTGCTGCACAGCTCTGGCATGTATTTTATATGTAGCACTATTGTCGCTTTCCCTTTTGTGTGTGCTTTCTGATGATATATTCCCTGTAATATTTGCATTAAGGCCAAACCATGATTTGTAAGACAGCGTGCTACTGATGTCTTCCTTGCTTTTGTCCTCCCGTATATCTGACTGCTTCACCTCCATCTCAAAATCCACGGTCAATTCGTCCATGGTAAATGCCGGTACCGGTACCAAGGACAATAATGGTGCATTAATAGTCACATCCTGGGTCGTCACAGTGCCGTCTTCCTTCGTCACCGGCCTCTGTACGGTAAGCTGAATGGAATTGGTCTCCTTTGCCGTTTTGCCAGGTTCGGCAGCCTTGCCATCCTTGTACGCCAACTTCATAATGCCATCCAAATAGACCGCCGTCAACTCCTGCTGCCCTTTTGCCGCCGCCAAAATAGGGGCACATATCAATGATTCTATTGGCAAACCTGCAAAGCTGTCCGCAACATTCTCATTGGAACTGCCTTCCTCCGCACTCACAGTCTCTTGCGGTGTTGCCGCGTCTCCGCTCTGCAGCATGGCCTGACTTCCGGCAAGTTCAATATTTGCCGCTGCCTGTTCTACTACTGACTTTCCAATTTCATCCACACTGCTTCTGCGGTCTGCAGACTGTGCGAAAACCATTGTTTCAACGCTTTCTTTTATTTCATCGTTGTTTCTTTGTTCTAAGTTTTGCCCCATGTTTTGTTCCATATTTTCCATTTTTATCCCTCCTGGTATAAATTTGTCGTGTCAATATCTGCCCAATCAGCTTAATCTCAGTCCCATGCAACAGGTTGCCCCAACGCGCATGAAAGTCTGGGGGGTTTGCTGTGAAGATGCACACCTATACTTCACATTTTTTTCAGATATTCATCTGTAAGCTTTGAGATTCCTTCCGGCGGAACCGAATTTCTGAACCGAAACGTCATCTCATCCAATGCTTCGTTCTTTATGTTCGTTGGCGCACACTCCACCAGAACCTCTCCCTCCTTGTCAAACAGCTTGCACCGCAAGGTTACATCCACCTGGTCCAGCCGCATTGTGGTATTATGCACCAACGCCGACACAGGTACACTAATCTCCCTGCCGTCGTTAAGCACCACATTGTAAATCATCGGGATATATGGTTCTTTCCCATTGCTCTCGTTTTCCGCATACCCACGGGTCATGTACTGCCATAGTGCGGCTCCTTCCACATCGAAATTCGCATTACTCACGGCGGAACCAATCTCTCCCATAAGTTCTTTTAATAATACTGCCATTGTTTTCTTTCTCCCTAACATTCCTCTTTTCCTCTTTTTTCTGTCGTCCGGCTCAATACACAAAGCTTCCGGTGTTTTGCCCTGCTACGGATTTTCGCAGATAATAGCAATCTTAGAAAGAACAGCGCCTGTTTCAGCATTATTTCCCCATAAAATTTGTTTTATGATATCAACATCCCAATCAATATAATTGCGGATTCCTCTTTTCAGCATACGATATTTGCAACAGAAGAACCCGCATTTTCATTATACCTTACTATTATGTATGAAAATACCTGCCGTTTTCAATACATCAGCTTTTCAGTCTGTCTGCCAATATTACCAATTCCTCTTTGCTCATGGGCGGAATCAGTACATGGTCCGCGTCAAACTGCTCTATTCCCCGCTTTGTCAGCTCTTCTATAAAACGTTCATAAGGAAACAGTCCCTCCAGCGTTCGTTGTTCACTGTAAATTACAAACTGTACAAATCCCTCATCAATTTTAAGTCCATCCAGATTCAGGAATCCATCTGCACGTATAGGAAAAACACTGGCACATTCTTCCGTCAGTGCATAAAAAGCTCCGATCTCTTTTGTATCGTTTTTCTGCAGCAACCGCGGTTTGGCGTAATACACATCCATGGATTGAAGGTTATGAAGCGTCTGTTCAAAATCCGAAAGCTCTGTACAGTTTTCCCAAAGCAGCACTTTCTCCGCCGGCAACGTATAAGGCCACAGGGCCAGTGACAGAATATGGCTCTTATATTCTTTGTTTCCGCAAAACTGATGCAATGACTCCAATCCGAACGCAGCAAAGCTATCAATGCCCTGCTCCAGCTCCCTGCCGGTGAACGTTCTCTCTTCTTCCACACAATACATTTCCACTTTTCCAAGACGCCGTTCTATCTCCTGTACAAGTCTGGCAAAATCCGCGATTTCTGCTCTGGTAGTGGGTATATTATAGCTTACTACATAAACCCCCTCATGGGCCTTTCTGCCATCGAAATATATCCCCCGTCCGATCCTGTCAGGATTATACAGAATTGCTGTGTTGTTTTGCAGCTCTTCCTCCTGCAGAATGTAAAATTCATTGTCAGAACCGTACTTGAATCCGCAAGCCTGTGCCAGCGATGGTATATCAAGTACATTTTGTCCAAAATGCTTCTTTTGCTTTATCTGTAATGTAAATGCCATAATTATGTTCCCTTTCTACAAATCTTCAATTTTCTCCTATTTCTTTCATCTGTTCTTCCAACCACTGCACAAAATTGCCTTCTGGTCTCCATTTTGCATATACTATCTTCATATTTTTGCGGCAAATTTTTGTGTTTGGATGCTCAAAACCAAGCTTATTTATGAAAATCTTACATGCTTTAATTATATAAGATAATGCAAGTTCATACTCTCCCTGGCTCGCATACACGTATGCCAGGTTATTATAACTGGTCGCTGTATCCGGATGTTCCTCTCCAAGCACCCTCTCACGTATCCCAAGGGCTTTCTCATACAGCACCTCCGCTTTCTCATACTCTCCCTGGCTCGCATACACGTATGCCAGGTTATTATAACTGGTCGCTGTATCCGGATGTTCCTCTCCAAGCACCCTC
>CAMWLE010000083.1 GCA_947175015.1 uncultured bacterium | reverse complement strand
CTGCATTTGCGATTTCTGTGCATCAGTTACTGGTCACGGAGTGAACAGTAACACCTATTTTGAAGTGGTACTGCATAAAAGAAAAAGTATTTGACAGGAAATCTTCATGTTGATATAATAAGGTTGATATTAAGCGCAATGCTTGATCCACGCTTGTCAGGGAAAATTTCTCTGGCAGGCGTTTTTTTATGAAAAAGTAGAATTGGAGGAAGAAAAATGGTCACAATCAGCAAGTTTAGTTATGAAAATCCTAGATTTCGGAATCTTCTGAAACGCAGAAGCAGTATTCCGGAAGAAGTGGAAACAACCGTAAAGGATGTGCTTAAAAATGTGAAAGAGCATGGTGACGAGGCGTTGTATGCTTATATGAAAAAGTTTGACAATGTGGATATGGAGAAGATAGGTCTGCTTGTATCAGAAGAGGAATTTGCCAGTGCAAGGGAGCATGTATCGGAAGCGTTTAAAGAAGCTGTAAAAAAGGCTTGTGATAATTTGTTCCGGTTTCACAGGAGGCAGTTGCCGGTAGGATTTAGTGAGACTTATGAAGACGGAGCCATTTTGGAAAGAAGATATACGCCAATCAATAGTGTGGCGGTTACTGTGCCGGGCAATATGGCGCCCCTTGTTTCCACCCTGTACATGAATTTAGTTCCGGCAATCGTTGCGGGAGTTCCCAACATATCTATTCTGACGAAGCCGAGAGCCGACGGTACCATAGATGAACATTTGCTCTATGTAGCAGACTATTTACATGTGAAGAATTATTATAAGATTTCCGGAGCACAAGGGTTAGCAGCAGTGGCATATGGAACGAATACTGTAAAAAAGGTGGATGCAATTACAGGACCGGGAAATCATTATACGCAAATGGCGAAGAAATTATTGGTTGGAGAAGTGAAAATTGACTCCATTGCCGGACCTTCTGAAATAGCAATCATTGCGGACGAAAAAGCAAATCCCACTTTTATTGCTGCAGATATGATGTCTCAGGCGGAACATGGAACCGGTTTTGAAGCAAGTACGGCTTTTTGTTTATCCAAGGAACAGGCAAATGAGATAAAAAGTGAGATAATTCGTTTATGTAAGGAAAATAATCTTGTAAATGCCACAGAAAAAACATTTGAAAATTATGGTGATATTTTTATTGTTGACTCCCTTGATGAAGCAGTGAATGTAGTAAATGAAATTGCGCCGGAACATGTGGAATTACTGTTAGAGGATTACCGGGAGGCGTTGAACAAATTGACCAATGGAGGAGCGGTATTTATTGGTGAGTATAGTACGGAACCAGTAGGGGATTATTTCTGCGGGACGAATCACATTCTTCCTACTTGTGGAACTGCTAAATTTTCATCAGGCATGTCAGTACAGGAATTTATGAGGGGATATAGTGTGATTCAATATCCGGAAGCTGCCTTGAAGAAAAATGCGGATGATATTATGGAACTTGCAGAGGCAGAGGGAATGATGGCACATGCTTTGGCTGTAAGAGTAAGAAAATAGTTTGTTCTCCTTCTTTACAAATTGGTCCAATTTCAGTAATATGAATAAAGGAAAGATTTTCATACAAGAGAAAGAAGGAACCTGGCTATGTCATTTGTACATCTTCACGTCCACACGGAGTATTCTCTTCTGGACGGTTCCAATAAAATAAAAGAATATGTGTCCCGGGTGAAAGAACTGGGGATGAACAGCGCTGCCATTACGGATCACGGTGTTATGTATGGTGTGATTGATTTCTATCGTGCGGCCAGGGAGGCAGGTATCAAGCCCGTCCTTGGCTGTGAGATTTATGTGGCGCCCAATTCACGGTTTGACAAGGAACTGACCGGAGGGGAGGACAGGTACTATCATCTGGTGCTGCTGGCGGAAAATAATATTGGTTATGCGAACCTGATGAAGATTGTCAGTAAGGGGTTTACGGAAGGTTATTATTATAAGCCCCGCGTGGATATGGAGGTTTTAAATCAATATCATGAGGGGTTGATAGCGCTGTCTGCCTGCCTGGCAGGAGAGGTGCAGCGGTTTATTGTAAAGGGACAGTTGCAGGAGGCCAGGGAGGCGGCGAGGAAATATGAGACCTGTTTCGGAAAGGGCAATTATTTTCTGGAGCTGCAGGATCATGGGTACCCGGAACAGAGACAGGTGAATACGGAATTGCTGAAGATGAGCCGGGAGCTGGAGATTCCGCTGGTAGCCACCAATGATGTCCATTATACCTATGAAAGTGATGCGGATTCCCACGATATTCTTCTGTGCCTTCAGACCGGCAAGAAACTGGCGGATGAGAACAGGATGCGCTATGAGGGCGGGCAGTATTATGTGAAAAGCGAAGAGGAAATGAAAGCGCTCTTTCCCTATGCGCTGGAAGCCCTGGAAAATACGGGGCGCATTGCGGAGCGGTGTAATGTGGAGATAGAATTCGGCGTTACCAAGCTGCCTAGGTTTGATGTGCCGGAGGGCTATGATTCCTGGGGATATCTGAATAAGCTGTGCAGTGACGGGCTTGCAGAGCGTTACGGGGACGTGGAACAGCCGGCGGGAACTACGGGGCAGACGTTGCGGGAACGATTGGAGTATGAACTTTCCGTGATTCGCAAAATGGGATATGTGGATTATTTCCTGATTGTGTGGGATTTTATTAATTATGCCAGAGAAAATGGGATTCCTGTAGGGCCGGGCCGAGGTTCTGCGGCGGGGAGTATTGTGTCTTACAGTCTGAAGATTACCAATATTGACCCCATCCGGTATGATCTGCTGTTTGAGCGTTTCCTGAATCCGGAGCGTGTGTCCATGCCCGATATTGATGTTGACTTCTGCTATAACCGCAGGCAGGAGGTCATTGATTATGTGAGCCGGAAATACGGCGCCGAGAAGGTGGTGCAGATTGTGACTTTCGGTACGCTGGCTGCCAAGGGTGTGATCCGGGATGTGGGACGGGTGATGGATCTGCCCTATGCCTTCGTGGATTCCATTGCGAAAATGGTGCCAAGGGAGCTGAATATCACCATTGATCGGGCGTTGGAGAAGAATCCGGAGCTGCGGACACAATATCAGCAGGACGAGCAGGTGCGTCATTTGATTGATATGAGTAAACGTCTGGAAGGATTGCCCAGACATGCCTCCATGCATGCGGCGGGGGTGGTAATCTGTCCGGAAGCGGCGGATGAATTTGTGCCTCTTTCCAGGGGGAGCAACGGCACCATTACCACCCAGTTTACTATGACTACACTGGAGGAATTGGGACTTCTGAAAATGGATTTCCTGGGGCTGCGCACATTGACGGTCATTCATGACGCGGTGGAATTCATAGAGCAGACAACGGGAAAACGTATAGATATGGACGCCCTTGACTATAATGATGAAAAGGTATTCGCCGCTATCGGTTCGGGGAAAACGGATGGCATTTTTCAGTTGGAAAGCGGCGGTATGAAGAATTTCATGAAAGAACTGCGTCCGGGAAGTCTGGAGGATATTATAGACGGAATTTCCCTCTATCGTCCCGGCCCCATGGATTCCATTCCAAAATATCTTAAGAACAGAAGTGATAAAGCTATGGTGACTTATGCCTGTCCGCAGTTGGAACCCATATTGAAACCTACCCATGGCTGCATTATTTATCAGGAACAGGTGATGCAGATCGTTCGTGATCTGGGGGGATATACCATGGGCCGCAGCGATTTGGTGCGTCGGGCTATGAGTAAGAAGAAGCATTCCGTGATGGAGAAGGAGCGCGCGAATTTTATTTATGGGAATGAGGCGGAAGGGGTGCCCGGATGTATCTCAAAAGGCATTGGGGAGCAGGTGGCCAACAGCATTTTTGATGATATGATAGATTTTGCGGAGTATGCTTTTAATAAATCCCATGCGGCGGGGTATGCGGTGGTAGCGTATCAGACGGCGTACCAAAAGTATTATTATCCGGTGGAATTTATGGCAGCGCTTTTGACTTCTGTGATTGACAATCCTGCAAAGGTGGCGGAATATATTCTGACCTGCCGCAGCATGGGAATACGGCTGCTTCCACCGGATATCAACAGGGGGCGGAAGGGTTTCTCCGTCCATGACGGATGTATTCAGTATGCTTTGAATGCCGTGAAGGGCGTGGGCGGCTCGGTGATTGAGGACATTGTGGAAGAGCGCAGGCTGAGAGGGCCGTTTACCAATTTGAAGGATTTTATCACCCGTACTGCGGACAAGGATGTGAACAAGCGCATTGTGGAGAATCTGATCAAGGCCGGTGCATTGGATGGACTGGGCGGTTCCAGGAAGCAGTTTATGAGTGTGTATGTGCAGATTATGGATCATATCACAAAAGATAAAAAGAGTAATCTGGCAGGACAGTTATCTTTGTTTGATATTGCGGAGGATTCTCAGAAAGAGGAATTTGACATTCAGATGCCCAGTGTGGGTGAGTATGAGAAGGATATGCTGCTGGCATTTGAAAAAGATGTGCTTGGAATTTATGTGAGCGGCCATCCGCTGGAAACGGATCAGGCATTATGGCAGAAGTTTATCACCAATACCACCAATGATTTTATGTTGGATGAAGAGACGGGGACTGCGCCGGCAGAGGGGCAGTACAATGCGGTGATAGGGGGATTGATCGCTAATAAGACAATTAAATATACGAAAAATGATAAGGTAATGGCGTTCCTGAATCTGGAAGATATGGTGGGGAATGTGGAGATTGTGGTATTCCCCGGAGAGTATGAGCGGTATGGGGCGTTGCTTGCGGAGGATGCCAAAATATTTGTCAAGGGCAGGGTGGCGCTGGAAGAGGAAAAGGATGGTAAGTTAATCTGCGAGCAGATTGTACCTTTTGCAGAGGCGGCAAAAATAAAAGAGGGACCTTTGTTCCGGAATCGGTATGACAGGGGCGGTTACGGGGGAGCCGGCGGCAGAGGGCAGAGCGGCGGTTTTGGCAGTGGTCAGGGCAGCGGAGGAACCAGACAGAATGCGCAGGGCGGAACCGGGCAGAATGCGCAGTACGGAAGCAGGGGGGGAACCGGGCAGAATGCGCAGTACGGAAGCAGGGAAGGAGCCGGGCAGCAGGCGCGGTATGAAAGGCAGGCCGGAAACGGGACACCGTGTAAGGTTCCGGAAGGTATTTGGATACAATTTCTCAATGCTGCAGACTATCAGGCCAGAGAAGAAGAGCTGTTTGCTGCAATTGCAGATTCGGACGGAAATGATGATGTGGTGATCTATCTGCGGGATACCAAAGCATATAAGCCATTGCCGCTGAATCGCCGGGTGAATGCCAATGATAAGCTGCAGCAGAAGTTAGCGGATATGTTCGGAAGTGAGAATGTGAAATGCCGTTTTTCGCATCAATCTTCATAATGCGGCACAGTGACGCAGACGAGCGGTGGAAGTTCGCGGCAGGTAAGAGGATGAAATGTCTTTTTTTACAATATCACCTATTGAAATGAAGAGAGAAAAGGAATAAAATAGGGAAATGTAGGGTTGGAATCAAAACAGCATTTGTTCCGGTGTGAATCCGGCAGGACAGATGCGGAATGATATATGATAGGAGGTCAAGTTATAGTGAGTAAGGTAGAGACAATTGCGGTTTTGACAAGCGGAGGGGATGCGCCGGGAATGAATGCGGCAATTCGGGCTGTAACCCGTACCGCTATTTACAGGGGGCTGAAAGTAAAAGGAATCAAGAAGGGCTATAATGGTTTGCTGAATGAGGACATTATTGATATGGAACCCCGTCATGTGTCCGATATTATTCAAAGGGGAGGAACGGTCCTGGGAACGGCAAGGTGCCTGGAATTTACCAAACTTGAATATCAGCAAAAGGGAGTGGAAATCTGTAAGAAGCATGGCATTGATGGTATCGTGGTGATCGGAGGGGATGGTTCTTATCGAGGTGCACAGGCGTTGTCACGGTTGGGAATCAATACCGTAGGACTTCCCGGAACCATTGACCTGGACATTGCGTGTACCGAGTATACCATTGGATTTGATACGGCGGTGAATACTGCCATGCAGGCCATTGATAAGGTAAAGGATACGTCCTCTTCTCATGAGCGCTGCAGTATCATTGAAGTAATGGGACGTCATGCAGGTTATATAGCCCTTTGGTGCGGCATTGCAAACGGTGCCGAAGATGTTCTGCTCCCTGAGAAATACCAGTACGATGAGCAGGAGATTATCAATCACATTATAGGAAGCCGCAAAAAGGGCAAGACCCATCATCTTGTCATCAATGCGGAAGGTATCGGGCATTCCACATCCATGGCAAGAAGGATTGAGGCGGCTACCGGCATTGAGACCAGAGCAACCATTTTGGGATATATGCAGCGGGGGGGCAATCCTACGGCTATGGACCGCTATTATGCCTCTATTATGGGTGCATATGCGGTGGATATTATGCTCCAGGGCAAGACGAATCGGGTTGTTGGGTACAGGCATGGTGAGTTTACAGATTTTGATATCGAGGAAGCTCTGCAGATGCAGAAGGGCATTGATGAATATCAGTATGAAATAGCAAATGTACTCACCATTTGAGTGATGGCAGAGCGGGATTGGGAGTTAGATGATGTCAAATGTTTTAAATATAGTCTGGTAAAGGCAGATGAAATTCTTGCATGGTTGAAGTCACATAACAATGTTGCAGGATAAATTATATATAATAAGTTGTTTTATGGCACCGGGAAGTGGGATGATACAGGGTTGCGTTCGGGTCGTGAATTGTGTATGATCTTGACTTCCCGGTGTTGTGGCATAGGGCCTGTATTTCAGGGGTGATTTGGGTTTCACCGGTCTGAAAATCTGACGGATGTGCTGCGCATAAAGTCTTCACAGGAAGAAAGGTATTGACAGGAGGATACTATGGAACAAAAGAAAGCTGTATGGGAGAGACTGCGGACGGAATCCATTTTGAGGATGATAGGTTTGGCAGGGATTTTGCTTTTGTTCATAGTTACAAGAATGTGGCAGCTTACGATGCTGCCCTTTGGACTTCATGCGGACGAGGCAGGTATGGCATATGACGCATGGTGTCTTTCACAATATGGGGTGGATCGTTATCTGAAGCCATGGCCTGTATATCTGATTAATTTCGGCGGGGGACAGAATGCACTTTATACTTTTGTGTGTGCCATTCTTATGAAGATATTTGGTTATAGTATTTGGGTCATCAGAATGCCGGCGGTGCTTTTTTCCTTTTTGAATTTGTTTTTTGGAATGAAGCTTGCGGAAAAGCTGTATCCAGGGCGGATATTTATGCCATTTGCAGTAGGAGGGCTGATTACGATCTGCCCGTGTTTTATTTTGGCAGGGCGGTTTGGCCTGGAAAGTAATCTGATGCTGGGAATGTCTACGGTGTTTCTGTATTGTTTTGCGGTTGCCGTAGAGCAGGGAAAGCTGTTGCGGTATGTATTGGCAGGAGTGACAGGGGGACTGCTTTTATATACATATGCGCCGACCTACCTTATTTTGCCGTTGTTTCTTATCCTCGCATTGGGCTACTTGCTTTTTATCAAGAGATTTTTCCTGAAAGGCTGGATTGCCATGGCAGTGCCGATGGGAATTCTGGCTTTCCCTTTGGTTCTGGTGCAAATCGTGAATCTCTTTGATCTGGACGAATTTCAGCTGGGATGTTTTACCATCACAAAGCTTCCGGTTTATCGGGCAG
This sequence comes from uncultured bacterium, assembly GCA_947175015.1. Taxonomy (GTDB): domain Bacteria; phylum Bacillota; class Clostridia; order Lachnospirales; family Lachnospiraceae; genus Acetatifactor. Next base: position 7,318 of record CAMWLE010000083.1, on the reverse strand, counting down.
CTGAAGTGGAAGGTTTTGCGTTTGCGAAGCTGCTGCGGGAGTTGAACAGCATATTTATCGGGGATGGTATGGCTTATAACAGTGTTGCCGGATTTGATAATTTATATGGGATAACGATTGTATTTGTGATGTTGGGACTGATGAAAGCGGTGAGAACCTGTAAAAGGCGGGAAGGCCGATTTGGAAATATGGAAGTTCTTCTGGTAATCTTACTCTGGTTTCTCAGTGTGTTTTATTTTGAATGTCATATTGAATCAAATGTAAACAGGACAAACGGTATCTTCTTTTCAGTGGTGGTATTGGCTGTAGAGGGAATGGACGGGCTGCGCATTCTGTGCTGCAGATTTGCCGGTTCTGTCAGGCGGGGAATGGAAAAGGCAGCAGGGTATGGAGCCGCAATTCTTCTGTGCGGTGTTTATTTATTCTGCTTTGGGAGATTCGGTTCATATTATTTCGGGGGAATGTATTCCGAAGAAACATATCTGCTTCCGATTTTTGAACTTCCGGTGTCTGAGGCATTGGATGTGATTGCGCAGGATGAAGTGTTATCTCAGAAAGTTACATGGATGACAGGGACAGATATTTATTATGCCATAAGCACATTGAGAGATCCGCATGAATTAAGGATGCAGGTAGAAGAGTGGCCTGATAATCGTTTTGAGAATTTTGTAGTTGGGGGATTGGGACCTGTTTCGGAAGAATGTAATTATATCATAAGAGACGGGTTTGAGGAATATTGTGAACAACTGCGGAAAATGGGATTTACGGAGATACGGTTTATCAGGTATTCACTTTTTTATAAGAAATAGAATGGAGAGCGGAAGGGAGTCCATATGATTACCAGCAGTGTAAATCCAAAAGTAAAACAGGTGGTGCAGTGGCAGACAAAAGGGAAGGAAAGACGCAGTGCCGGTATCTTCCTGGCAGAGGGGTTCAAGATGTATCAGGAGGCGCCGGAGGATAGGATTCGGGAGGTTTATGTCTCGGAGGAGGCGCTTGCAAAGGTATCAGGGTATCCTGAAATGGAAGCAAAGCTGGAACGGACAGGGTATGAGGTGGTGTCGGCGGAAGTATTTCGGAAAATGTCAGATACACAAACGCCCCAGGGGATTTTATGCGTGGTAAAACGGCCGGAATACAAGTTGGAACAATTGCTGGCAGTACCCAGGCCGTTGCTTCTGGTGTTGGAAGGGCTGCAGGACCCGGGGAATTTGGGAACCATAGTCAGAACCGGTGAAGGTGCGGGTATCACTGGTATGATTATGAGTGCAGGTACGGTGGATATTTATCATCCCAAGACCATAAGGGCTACTATGGGTTCCGTTTATCGTGTGCCCTTTGTATATGTGGAGCATTTGGAAGAGATGATGGACAGGCTGCGGGAAAGAAATATCCATACATATGCGGCACATCTGGAGGGGAAGCGATATTATGACAGCTTTTCCTTTCGGGAGGGTACGGCTTTTCTGATAGGAAATGAAAGCGCCGGTTTGGGAAGGGCATTGGCAGAGAAAGCGGACGATTATCTGAAGATACCCATGGAAGGACAGGTGGAATCTTTGAATGCTGCAGTTGCGGCCTCTTTACTGATGTATGAAGCGCATCGGCAGCGGAACGGAGGCGGAAGCTAACAGGTTCACGGTGTACAGGGATGAGGCACAGTGGGTGGTATCTTGGGGCATGTCAAATCTTGGGTCATGTCTGATACATTATGAAAAACGGCGAAAAACAGGGTGAAATGGACCTTGCAGGGAGGCATCATAATGAAAATAGGATTTATAGGTTTGGGGAATATGGCGGCTGCCATGATTGGGGGAATGCTGGGGAAAGGACTGGCAAAGGCCGGGGATATTGTGGGGTCTGCAAGGACGGAGGCCACGAGAAACAGAATAGAAGAAAAATATGCTATCGAGACGGTTTCGGATAACAGGCAGGTGGCACAGGCTGCGGACATTTTATTTCTGGCAGTAAAACCGCTTATGCTTGCAGAGGTGATTGATGAGATACGAAATGAAGTCAGGTCGGATTGTCTGATTGTCAGCATTGCGGCCGGTCGGAGTCTTGACTGGTTAAAAGAAGCTTTTGGCAGAGAGGAATTGAAGCTTGTACGATGTATGCCGAATACACCGGCCTTGGTCATGGAGGGGTGTACAGGTATCTGTGCCGGGGAAGAAGTGCCCGGGGAAGCGCTTGACAGCGTGGTGGCGCTGATGGCATCTTTTGGTAAGGCAAGCGTGGTTCCTGAACGTCTGATGGATGCAGTGGTGGGGGTCAGCGGCAGTTCTCCGGCTTACGTATTTCTGTTGATTGAGGCTATGGCTGATGGAGCGGTAGCGGCAGGAATGCCGAGAAAGCAGGCATATGAGTTCGCTGCGCAGTCAGTGCTGGGCAGTGCGAAAATGGTATTGGAGACGGGATTGCATCCAGGTGAGCTGAAGGATATGGTATGTTCTCCCGGAGGTACTACCATTCAGGCGGTAAAGGTTCTGGAGGAAAAGGGAATGCGTGCAGCGGTTATGGATGCCATGGAAGCCTGTATTGAAAAATCCAGAAGTATGTAAACTTTTTAATTCTATGGGCTTTTGGAAATAACTCCAAAAGCCTGTTCCTGGTATTATACCAATTCAAGTAGAATAACAATTGCCAAACAAAGGCGTTGCCACATAGTGGCAAAAGAAAAAAGCCCACAAGCGGCAAAACCGCTTGTGGACGTAAGTGTCTGGCGGAGAGTGTGGGATTCGAACCCACGTGCCCAGTAAAGGACAACTGCATTTCGAGTGCAGCTCGTTATGACCGCTTCGATAACTCTCCATTTCCTTTTTTAACCGTCAACAATTCTGACCGTTCTTATTTTATAATATCCAACCAATTTTTGCAATAGTTGAAATAGTTTTTTCTGTAATTGTTGCAAAATTTCTTCAGAAAGGGTAATATTCTATATAGGTATTATGCCGCAGACATGCAGGAGACCGGTGCAGAGAATTCATTGGTATGATATGTCCGGTGATGCTGTGATACAGCGAGTATAACATTGAAATTGATACAGTGTGGCTGTTGGCAGGGCGTGTTTGTTGCTGCAATATGTTAAACAGTATGTTGCGAAATTCAGTTAAAGGAGGAAATGTACATGAAGAGGATTGGTATGCTGACCAGCGGCGGAGATTGCCAGGCTTTGAATGCGGCTATGCGGGGCGTTGTGAAGACTCTGCTGAATAGTTCGGAAACGGTAGAGATTTACGGATTTTTGGACGGTTACAAGGGGTTGATCTATGACAAGCGCCAGATGTTGACGGGAAAGGATTTTTCAGGTATCCTTACAAAAGGCGGTACTATCCTGGGAACTTCCCGGACACCGTTTAAGACAATTCAGGATCCGGACGAAAATGGTCTGAATAAAGTGGAGGCCATGAAACAGAATTATTATAAACTGCAGCTTGACTGTCTGGTAATCTTAGGCGGCAACGGCACCCACAAGACGGCGAATCTGCTGCGCCAGGAGGGACTCAATATCATCACTTTGCCCAAGACCATTGACAATGATCTGTGGGGAACAGATATGACTTTCGGATTCCAGAGTGCGGTGGATATTGCCACGGATGCCATTGACTATATTCATACCACAGCAGCTTCCCATGGCAGAGTATTCATTGTGGAGGTTATGGGACATAAGGTGGGCTGGCTGACTTTGAATGCAGGCATGGCAGGCGGTGCCGATATTATATTGATTCCGGAGATACCTTATGATATTAACAAAGTAGTGGATAAGATCGAAGAACGGGATAAGAAAGGCAGCAGATTTACCATTATTGCGGTGGCGGAGGGAGCCATTTCCAAGGAAGATGCAAAACTTTCCAAGAAGGAACTGAAGAAGAAAATGGAGAAGAATCCACACCCTTCTGTGTCTTATGAGGTGGCTGCGGCAATTCAGAAGAAGACTGGCAGGGAAGTGCGGGTTACTGTCCCCGGACATATGCAGCGCGGCGGAAGCCCTTGTCCTTATGATCGTGTCTTTGCAAGCCGCCTGGGAGCGGAAGCCGGTAAGCTGATCCTGGACGGGCAGTTTGGATTTATGGTGGGATATAAGAACCGTGAGGTGGTGCGCGTTCCGCTGGAAGATGTAGCAGGTAAACTGAAAGCAATTTCACCAGATGCATCGATTGTGCAGGAGGCAAAATTGTTAGGCATCTCTTTTGGCAATTAAACAATATATCGTGTATTCAACCAAAAGAACACAGAAATTATTTTGTGCCTGTATCATGGATATGGCCTGAACATTTGGAAATATGACAATATGCTGCATTGATGCAAATTTTGCAAATCTTGTTATGCTTTGCCAATCTTGTCATGCCACTTTTCCAAATTTGTCATATAAAGATAAAAAGCAGACATGGTACAGGCAGAGGAAAGGTATGGAGACAAACATGTCTTATACAGCGCTATACCGAAAATTTCGTCCGGCTACCTTTGCGGATGTAAAGGGGCAGGATCATATTGTGACCACATTGAAAAACCAGCTGAAGGCAGGCAGAATTGGTCATGCCTATCTCTTTACCGGAACCAGGGGGACGGGCAAGACCACTGTGGCGAAAATTTTGGCTCGGACAGTGAACTGTGAGAATCCCGGTTCGGACGGCCCCTGCGGGGAGTGCCGCATCTGTCGTGCTATTGCGGCGGGAGCCAGCATGAATGTCATTGAAATTGATGCTGCCTCCAATAATGGTGTCGATAATATACGGGAAATCGTGGAGGAAGTATCATATTCCCCTGCGGAGGGTAAATATAAGGTTTATATCATAGACGAAGTGCATATGCTTTCCATAGGGGCGTTTAATGCTCTGTTAAAAACGTTGGAAGAACCGCCTTCTTATGTGATTTTTATTCTGGCTACCACAGAGGTACATAAGCTGCCTGTGACGATTTTGTCCCGGTGCCAGAGATATGATTTCAAACGTATTTCGATTGAAGTAATCACAAACAGAATGCAGGAGCTGACAAAAGCGGAGAATGTGCAGGTGGAAGAAAAAGCATTGCGCTATATTGCCAAAACTGCGGACGGTTCCATGCGTGACGCGTTGAGCCTGCTGGATCAGTGTATTGCATTCCATTTAGGACATGAATTGACCTACGATAAGGTGCTGAATGTGCTGGGGGCGGTGGACACAGAGGTGTTCAGCAGTCTGCTGCGGTACGTCCTTGACAGGAATGTGCTGGGATGTGTGCAGCTTCTGGAGGAAATTGTGATGCAGGGCAGGGAACTGACGCAGTTTGTGACGGACTTTACATGGTATCTGCGCAATCTGATGTTGGTCCAGGCTTCGGATAACCTGGAGGAAGTCATTGATATGTCCACAGACAATCTGAATCGCCTGAAGGAAGAAGCTACCATGACAGATCAGGAGAGAATTATACGATTTATTCGGATTTTCTCCGAACTGTCAGGGCAGATACGCTATGCCACGCAAAAACGTATTTTAGTAGAGGTCGCATTGATTAAACTCTGCAAACCCCAGATGGAGACGGGACAGGATGCGATACTTGACCGTATTCGTCAGGTGGAAGAGAAAGTGGAGAATGGTATCGTGGTTGCTGCGGGAGAAAACATGGCTGCAGCTGCCGAACTTCCCGCCCAGGACAAGCAAAAGCCGAAGCCGGAACTGCCCAAAGCGGTTCCGGAGGATGTGAAACAGATTGTGGCGAGATGGCCGGCTGTGGTAGGAAATGCAGAGAACCCCATGAGAACTCATCTAAAATCCGCAAAACTCAGTCTGGATGGAGACGGTAAGTTAATGGTGGTGTTAAAGGATGGACCTGCTTCAGATTACTTTACCATGCACCCGGAAAATCAGACACAGCTGGAAGCACTGCTGTCGGATTTCTCAGGAAAAAAGATAGAGGTCAATATCCAGAAAATTCAGACGGCACAGGAATTTCAACAGAACTACGTGGACCTCGCTCAAGTGGTTCAGATGGACATTGAGGAAGAAGACGAGGATGAAGCGGAATAAAACTGCGGATACGGAACAAATTGCCGGAAGACGTAATTGAAAACAGTAACCGCCTGTATAGTACCCGGAACGATTTATGGACGCATGATTCAGCGGTCATGAATCGTTCATAGAGATTGGGGGGCTGTGAGGTTACGGAACAAATTGCCGGAAGACGAAATTGAAAACAGAAATCGCCTGCATAGTACTCGGATAGATGACGGGCTGCGTCAATTTGCAGCCGGGAATTCATCTTGGAGGCCGGAGTACTGTGGGGGAGGTTATGGAATTGGAATAGGAGGATTATAATATGGCAAAACGTGGAGGTTTTCCCGGAGGCGCTATGCCTGGAAATATGAGCAATCTGATGAAGCAGGCACAAAGAATGCAGCGTCAGATGGAGGAAGGACAGAAAGAGCTTGAGACGAAGGAATTTACGGCTGCCGCAGGAGGCGGTGCTGTTGAGGCGGTGGTGAACGGTAAGAAAGAAATCCTGAGCATAAAACTGTCTGAGGAAGTGGTAGACCCGGAAGATATTGAGATGCTGCAGGATTTGATTGTGGCTGCCGTCAATGAGGCATTGCGCAAGGCAGAGGATGCAAGTGCGGAACTCATGAGTAAAATGACAGGCGGCCTGGGAGGTCTGCCTTTCTGATGGACTTATACAGCGGACATATCAATAAATTAATAGAAGAGCTGGCGGCATTGCCCGGTATTGGCAGCAAGTCAGCCCAACGACTGGCATTTCATCTGATCAATATGCCTCAGGACAAAGTAGACAGACTTGCCAACACCATAGTGGAGGCGAAGAAGAATGTTCGATACTGTAAGGAATGTTATACTTTGACGGATAAAGAAATTTGCCCTGTCTGTGCCAATTCAAACCGCAATCACAAGCTGATTATGGTGGTGGAAAATACCAGGGATTTGGCAGCATATGAAAAAACGGGTAAATATGAGGGGGTATATCATGTATTGCATGGTGCAATTTCGCCCATGCTTGGCGTGGGGCCTGGAGATATCAAGCTGAAAGAGCTGATGGAGCGCCTGCAGGGAGAGGTGGAAGAGGTGATTATTGCAACCAATTCCAGCCTGGAAGGAGAAACCACCGCAATGTATGCCGCAAAATTAATCAAGCCAACAGGTATCAAAGTCACAAGAATCGCCAGTGGTGTTCCTGTGGGAGGCGATTTGGAATACATAGATGAAGTAACACTTTTCCGTGCGCTTGAAGGACGTACAGAATTGTAAAAATCTACAGAATGAAGAAGTGTATAGGATAAATGAAAACCCTAATCCCCCAGCTATGCTGGGGAGAATAGGGTAAGCAGGAG
>CAMWLE010000082.1 GCA_947175015.1 uncultured bacterium | reverse complement strand
TAATCAGTATCCATGTAGTCAGCGCCTGCCTCTTCGTAATCAGTATCCATATTATCGGCAGAGGTCTCTTCATACACGGGGTCATCCGACAGAACAGACCAATCCTCTCCAATGTCTTCTGATGGGGAGAATTCTGTCTGTCCTTCCGAAAGGTATAGCTGTTCCCTGCCCTCCTGTTCTGTCCCCACATTCTTCTGATTTGCCAAATCCGTTCCGGCAAATTTTCCCGCCTGCCCGCCAATTGACTGCATAGTACCCATATTCTGCTGCATTGCAAGGCCGTTGCGAAGTTCTTCCATCAATTCCTGTCGCAGACTGTTGCGAAGTTCTTCTATTAAATTTCTGTCAGACAACGCCTCTGCCGCATATCCACGGCTTCTGCCGCCCTCGTTTGATCCAGGCTGGCCATATCCGTATGGGGAATTCTCTGCCCCTGCCAGAGCGCTGCCATATACCGGACTTCCCGGCCCATTCTGTCCATGTCCATAGGCCGAATTTCCGGATGGATTTTGACCGTATCCATAGGCCGATTCCGCAGATGGATTCTGACCGTATCCATAGGCCGATTCCGCGGATGGATTCTGACCGTATCCATAAACCGATTCCGCAGATGGATTCCGACCATGTCTATAAGCAGTTTCTCCCGATTCATGCGCTTCCTGCGATATCATTTCCTCTTCCGATATCTCCACGATTTTCACGCGCTGTCTGGACGGGCGTGGGGACGACTCCAACGCTTCCAACCCTTCCTCTTCGCCCTCGAGCAGCATCTTGAACTGTGCCAGGTCTTCTTCCTCCCGCTTGGCATCCAGCGCATGTATAATTTTGTCCCACCATTCCTTCCCTGCCTGATCCGCATAATAAGGCGATACAAATTCGCTGTCCGTAAACAGACTTTGGACATTTTTATTCGCCTCCACCACCAGAGAAGAACGATTGGTAGGCGATGTAATTACAAATGCCTGCCCCCTGGCCGCATTGATAATTTCCTCCTGCTCCTGTTCATTAATCTGTCCTGCCTTCTCATACAGCTTACACAAATCATGCATATCATTGGGCGCCAGCGCAAAAATCAGAGAATACTGACAGGCATTGATAATGGCTGTGGACTTACGCGCCAACTCTTCGCTTCCCACAAAATCCTTAATATTCTGTGTAATCACTATCTGCATACCATTGTACTTACGAATACGTTTTGCCAACTGGAACATAAAATCCAGCGCCAGAGGATATTTCGTATCAATAAATACATGGGCCTCATCTATGACAACCACAATCTTCCTGTTAGCGTGATATTTCTTATTATAATCCCGGTTCTTGATAATCTCATTATCCAACCACTTCAACACCAAAAGCATCTGCGCATTGGCAATCAGGTTATTTCGGTTTGCCAGAAGGGATTGAAAATTAAACACAATAAAATTCTCTTCCGTATCAATTGTGGAATGTCCGTTCCAAAGAACGGAATTACGTCCGCCGGAAGAAAACTTTGCTATGTAATTAATCAGTATCTGAAGATTTCCCTTGAGGTAATCGCTCTTGGTGGACTGAAATTCTTCCAATACCGTATCATACAAATCATCAAAAATGGGATAATCTTCCGGTCTGAGCCTGGACAGGTCGGTATGCTCTTCAATTCCTTTCATACTGTATATCCGGATAATCAGGTTATTGAGATATTCCAGAGCATCCGGTTCAATATCGGGCAATATTTGCTTGAAAAATTCCTCCAAAAACTGCAGATGTGTATGAAAACTAACCCCTGATGTCTGCTGTTCTCCCTCTTCATCATCCTCCAGATTTGTAATAATCTGAAACGGATTCAGCCGCCCCTGGGTAGCATTTCCTACATTAATCACCTTTCCGCCCAGATTATGTGCCAGTTCCAGATACTCATTCTCCGGATCCAATACAAAAATCTTACTGTTTTCCGCTGCCAGATTGGTCAGCAGTGTTTTGGTCGCATAGCTCTTTCCGCTTCCGGACTTGCCGATAATCGCCATATTGCTGTTGACGCGTTCATTGTCCCTGCGGAAAAAGTCAATAAATACCGGCACACTGTTCTTTCTGCCCAGGTTGATACCACCTTCATCCGCCGTGTAGGTATAGACAAAGGGGAATACAGCCGCTACGGAACTGGAATGAATAGACCTTCCCTTGCCCTCCCTTGGATCATAGCCCGATACCTGACCTGCAACCCATGCTTCCATCTGCAGAAACAGACTATCATTCAGCTTCATATTGGAATCATTATAGATCCGTCGGATATTCTTCTTCAAATTTGTCATATGAGGAAGTGCGCTGTCTTCCGGCTTCTCCTTCACCCGTGGTTCAGCCATGCTGCCCTCCCAGTCATAACCTGTGACATAAATATTCACATTCATCAGAATCTCATTATCATTCTGCAGCATAATGAGAAGTTCCGAGAGGGTATCTATGTGTGTGGAAATATCTATTAACTTACTGGTTTTACCCGTACTATTCTCCTGAGAACGCAATTCATCAATGGATCGGTCAATGGCACGTATGGCCTTTGTCCTGTCCATGGGCTTCATCTTCATTACCACCTTGGTTGCCGGTGTATCAAACACAAAAGCACCCCATGCATTGGTAACTGTCATAGGATAATTTACCACACGAAAATTATGGGTCAAAATATTGTTGACAACAATACTTTTTGCATAGATATCCAGCTTTTCCGGCAGCGAATACTCATAATATTCCTCTGGTTGCAGATTCAGGGCATCCCTTTCGTCAAAATCCAGAGACTGGGTATACTTCAAAAATACTGCCAGCTCCCGATCATCCAGTCTGTGAGGCTGCAGCTCCCCGTTTTGCAAAAGCTCTATGGCGGTCTGCACCTGGTTATTCAACAGATTCTTGTCACTGTCAAATAGAACCAGATAAAAATAGGGAAGCACCACCTTATTGTCAAAGGATAGCTCATCTAATTCTGCAATTCTGTCGTTGATAATTTCAATTCGACGTTCCAGTTCTTCCTCAGTAAGCATTCCACGGCAGTAAGCATTCTTCAAATCATCTATTTTCCGATGCTCCGCCTCAACAAATTTATCATAAATAACAGGTCGCTCTATCTTGACCAGATTGGCGGCATAATTGGGATTCACATTGCGCAGAACGCCCCCCAGCGCTTTCTCAATGGTATTATTCTGGCGAAATTCACTGAAAAAGCGAAATTCCACACTGGGCAGTTCCAATACCGCTCCATAATACTTTTTCTCATACTGAATCAGGCCGTCCTGAATTCCCGTATATGCGATTACCTTTCGGATATCCTCCGGCGCCTTCCCTCCTTTGATACGCCTTTTTTTGCCCGTCCGCTCTTTGGCATAATTCCTTCGGTAGGCATAATGCCTGAGAATATTCAAAAGGAATTCATAATTCCTCTCATCATCCATTTTGAGCAATAGCAGGGCAATGATAACCAGTCCGCCGGACATCAGGTAGATTTTTCCCGGAAGATTGGAAACCAATATGGCTACCTCTACCACTGCTCCAATAAATGCCACGGCCACATCTCCCGCCGTAAATCCATTGAAAAATTCCATGGACACGTTTGTTTTCTTAGGTATAATCCTCATAGTTCTATTTCCTCCCGGCCCGTTGCTATCTGCGTACTACCATACCTTCCACACTTCCCGTCATGCCACCAACGGCGGCACAAACAATTCGTGAGAAGAATGCCTGTACTTGGCATTCTTCCGTGTGTAACTTAGAATTTCTTTACACACTTTAACGCCAAGGCTGTTTTCCTCTTTGTGACGAACCTCCGTTCCATTTGACGTTCCCTTTCCTGGTTCTCTGAAGGGAACCTTTACCGGATAATTTCGGGCCGCGGTTTACTGTCTGATATCTGCCGCCCCCACGTCCGCCTGTAACTGCCCTTGCTCCGCTGCCCACAGCACTACTGCCTGCCGGGGCTGACCTTGCCGCACTGCTTCCGGACACGGTTCTTCCGGTGCTTCTGCCCGTATTGCTGCCCGGCACACTTCCTCCCGCATTAACCCGGTTGCCGTCCGAGGATGAACCTTCATTTCCGCCGCTGTCATCTCCGGCATCGCTTCCCCCGCCCTTCTTGTTTCCGGATATTCCCTTTGCAGTATCACCTGAAGAAATATCTTTTCCGCGGTTACTCCCTGATGTCATATTAGTACCGCGATTTCCGCCGGATACCGCACTGCCCCCGCGCTGGTTGCCTGCTGCCGTACCACTCCCGCGGGCTTTGCCTGCCGCCGTACCATTTCCACGCACATTACCTGATGACGCATTGTTTCCACGGGCATTACCTGATGATGAACCGTTTCCACGCACATTGCCCGATGACGTACTGCCTCCTCTTCCCTTGGTATTTGCTCCGTGACCTCCCCCTGAAGAACCTTTTCCGCTTCCGCCGTTGGCCGCCTTTTTACCTTTCGCTCCCTTTTGGGTATTATCGCTTTCTCCAGACCTTCCTCTCGCGCTGGCACCGCTTCCTCCCACAAATTTATTTCCACTTCCTGAACCGCCTCCGCCAGTACTGCCGCCCATGACGGAACCAGCCACCGCACCTGCCAGAAAACCGGCCGCAGCTCCTCCTGATTGATTTGCTCCATCTCCCCCTTCTTTCACACCATTGCCAGGTCCTGCGCCCTCCTTAAACATTGACCTTGCCTGTCTTTTGGCTTGATTTCTCTGATGAAGTCTCTTGGCGCCCCGAAATATCTGGCCGGGCGCCTGAACCACTTTCGCCGCTGCCTTCAGCCCAAGTCCCGCAGTCTGTGCTACTTTTCCTCCCACAATGCCGCCCAATGCCGCACTGAGCGCCTCGGAATTGGCCGCCGCCCCGCTGTTGCCCGCCACAATCTGCGTAAGCAGCGGGGAAGCCTTCAGCACCGCATAAGAACCTCCCAAGATAAACAAAAGTTGACAGAGATAATTGGTGGCATTGTTCTCAAAAAACCGCAGTTTTCCATCCATAATAACTTGAATCAACACCAGATAGAGCCGCATTGCCATCACCGAACCAAAACCGCTGATGACCTTGATTGTAAATGCCTGGCGCCAGGTTTGAAACCTCATGCCGTCATCTAAAGGTATTGTGGAGACAAATGCCGGCGCCGACAAATACAGCAACAGCAAATCAAATAGCCTCAAAATGAACAGAAAGATACACTGAGTCATTATCACTACGAACACAATACATGTAATATACCCCACATCATACCGCATTTCCCAGATATCAAAATCCTTCCTTACCTGAGTCAGATTTTCATATGTTTTCGTTCCGTTCAGATAACTTCTCCGAAGTGCGTCATCAAAGGAAGGATTGCTTCTGTACACGGAACTGTTTGCCGCATCCATGGAACTTACAAGGAAAATCGTGGTGGAAACGGATATTTTACCCTGATCCGGTCTTGACGCCGTCTCTAACGGACGGAACTGAGGATTATACTTAATCTCATCCATCACTGTTGTAAGCGCCTCTGCCACGGAAGAATCCACCGTCTCCAATTCCAGATCCTGACCGATATCCCCGGCGCCGGCAATCAGTGCAATGGCCGACTGCCAGGTATGATGCCCATCCACCATGGGATATTCGTAACTGAAAAACTGCTGTTGCTGAAGATATAACATATCTTCCCTGATACTGTTAAAACACATATTAATGTTATAACGGTTTTCCACGGAACTATTGACGGAATAATTGGCAATGGTATTCATAATCCGGGTCATCGCCGCATTTTCTTCCCCGGTAAACCGTTTTACATTCCCTCCGTCACTGAGCAATGTAGAGGCATTGCTCATCAGATAATCAATCCGTATCAGGCAGATATTGGCCAGGTTAATGCTGGCAATACAAATCACAGATACAAACAGAAAACTGATGCAGGAACGCAGCGCCCCGTTCAGAATCTGCCCCAGGGACTGTTTTACCCCGCCCCCCATATCCAATATCTTACGCGTCACTGCTACTATGGTGAAAACAAAGCACAGTACAACACTGATCGCTGTCATTCCCCAGAAAATCACTGCTATGATATTCTGACCGAAAAAGACATTAATCAGATAATCCTTCTGCCCATTGTAGGATACCTTGGTAATTCCGGCGAACACATCAAATATTTTCTCCATAAAGTCCACTAACATAAGCAGGACACGAAACAACTTATAAAGCAGGACAAACACCCAGTCAAATAAAAGTCTTGTGAGCCATTTTGCCATTTCTAATCTCCCATTCCAGTACCATCTCTGCATTTCAGCGCCCTTATTAGGGAAGGGGTATTCTTCCGCTGCCGCGGCCGAAACCCCTTCCGGGCGCTTCCATTCCGAGACTGTCTTGATATTCAATTGCCGCCTGCGGCAATTTGTACCGTCTCTGCATTCCGAGACTGTTTTACATTTCCTTTTGACATTACCTGTTCGGACATTTTCTGCAAATCATTTCACCCGTTTACCGGACTCTCAAATGGCTCTTCACATACCGGAAGTAACCGCCCAGTCCGGCCACAATTATAATCAATAACAAGAAAACCAACATAGAAGTCATTGTGAAATACATCTGTATGGTAAAACGATATTCGCTGCTGTTGCCTGCCTTATCTCGAATTGTCACGATATATTCACCGTAATCTTCCAGCGTAAGAGTATATGGAACATTGACAGACTGCCCATCCCTGACCACCTCTATGACACTCTCTTCCTCCCCTGCCCGAACCATTGTGACAGGGCCGCGGGCAATATCCCCTATGACCCCCTGTAGCTCCAGCCTGGGTGCAACCGTGTCTTTCTCGATTTCCACATTGTAAGAAATCCCTATCTTATCACAGCCGAATTCGTATATGTACTTACCGTCACTGGGCATTTGGGAGGATGTGCCGGAAGGCGCCGCTGCCTGCTCATCATTGACAATGACACTGATATAGTTGAATCCTTCCGGAATTTGGAACCACTCCATGGAATTTGTTATAGACTGCACAATGGTAAACTCAAACCGATCCCCATCCGTACTTCCCTGTCCATAGGTTTCCATGACATAAGCTCCCTCCTGGACAATATTATAGATATCCGCATCCGTCACCCTGTCTCCGTTGCGGTAGAGTACATACTGATGTCTTGTGCCTATCTGGAAAGAGATACTTCCGTTTGTAATAATTCCATTGGGAAGGGAACTGTAATACCGTTTACTTTTATCCCCCTGGACATAATTGACATACATTCTCTGCTCGGTATCATAGCCCATATTTTCCGTAATCATAATTACATTGTTATCTTCATTTCCGGCATCCTCCGGAACCCCGCCGGTCCGCTGGTCTAACGGTCCCTCATAACCAAGATCATAATCCTCCGGCATATAGATGACTGTGGTCTGACTCTCCTGGCTGCTTGGATTCTCCTGGTTATCCTGTGACGACATAACCCCGTCCTCCGCCGTGGAACTGCCTTCCCCCGGCATGTTTGCGGCCCGGACAGGCAATGCTGCAGCAAGTCCCAGAACCAATGCCGCGGCAAGTCCTGTTGTCCGTATCACACCATGATAACATTCTCGCAATTTCATTCTTATACCCCTTGCTCCCTTTCACAAACATCCATTCAAAAATTGCAGGCAATCTTCTTTCACTCTTCCTCATCCCCCACAATAAGCTGATTCCTTCTCGCCACATCATAAAAGACCTTATCCGCAATGAAGACGTTCTTACGAACTTCCGTCAAATCCATCTGTCCCATCTGGTAATATTTACACATATAACTGGGCGTGAATTTTGTCATCAAAGGATAATTTCCAAAAGTAACAATAATGGCATTGCCGGTGCTTTCCTTATTATTCAGCTTCTGCAGTTCCGAGGGATAGATCAGAGGCCTGGTCTGCATCTGTGAAGACAGTGAAAACTGACCGTCCTTATCCTGGGAATTGCTGGATACGCTGTTGGTGGATATGGTCACATTACCGCACAGCTCCGAAAATTCCTTACAGGTGTCAATATCGTTGGAACCTATGAACATCTTCACACCACAGTTACTTTTCACAATATCCGCAACCTGATCCCCATACACGGCATTGAGCTGGGCATAAGACTGCACCACCATGTTAAACCATATTTTTCTGGAACGTCCTACCGTAATCATCTTGTCAAACTTCTCTATCTTAGGCATATTACCGAACTCATCAAGGATAAAATAAACATTCCTGGGCAGGGATAAATCCTCCCTGGCAGATGCCTGCTTAATCAGTGCCTTGTACATGCACAGGATAAAAACCGAAGCCAGGGCATGTCTGGTATCCTTTTCATCCGGTATCTTCAAAAACAACGCCGTGGGCCGTTCCGCAAGCCCGCTGGCATCAATGTCCGTGGCGGAAGTGAGCCCGCACAGGCCCTTGTCATTGAACATGGATAGCTTGTCGAAGGCAATGGACATGTAACTGGAAAGTGTGGAATCCGCCGCACTGAGCACCTGCCTGGACAAAGTTACCGCAGAAGAAATATTGCTTCTTCCCTGAAAGTACCTCTTTAATTCCGCAAATTCATTCTCGGAATTGGCAATGATCTTATTTAAATTGAAGAAATTGTATTTGTCCTTTGTCATGTGAAGTTCCGGATTCTCGCTGTCCTCCAACATAGCCAGCAGCGTAGCCATAATGATTGACCTGGCTCCCTTCTCCCACACCGGGTCATCTTTTGACTCAATGGGACAGATGACGGACACCAAATCATTCAAATCCTCATACATTTCATCGTAAATTTTCTGTCTGGCCACCGATACATCATTGGCACATTCTTCCCTTCTGGGATACGCTGTCCCCGCATATTCATACCACAGTCCCTCTTCGCTGCCATAGAGTTCTTCACTGTAAAGCAGGGTAAGATTCGGATACTTCTCCACGGAATCCCTGTGTACTTTAATGCCCTTTCCTGCTTCCACATAATCCTGATACATATTCCAGATACTTTCCAGCGGATTCCAGCGATAAGAGGAATACGTATCTCTCAAATCCAATACCTTCACATCATACCCCTGCTCCTTTAACTTTCCGCTGTGAAGGGAGAACAGCTCTCCCTTAGGGTCCGTCATAATCATGGAAGAACCTGAACTGGTTTCCGCAATAATCTGAATCATGGGATTGATAAAAGTAGTCGTCTTACCTGAACCGGTAGCACCGATTACCAGGCTGTGGGCGCCGGGACATACATTGACTTCCAACTCATTCCCCTTGTTGTTCAGTACCGCCCTCACAGGCACCCCATCCTTACTGACCTCTGCAGCTTGGCTGAAACGAAATCCCGGAAAATACTTATCTCTCTCCTTATCCGTCAGAAAACGGGAGTTCTCCAGAGGACTCAACAGACCATCAGGCCCCCTGCCTTTTTTCTTGCCCCCTGTCATAAGCTTCTTCACAGATACCTTCCTTCTGCCAAGCGCAAAGTACATCAGCAGCAACAGTGCCGGAAATACCAATCCATATATGTACGCCTCCGGTTTCAGAAGTACCTGCGGTGAAAATAAGGGTTCTCCTGCTTTGAATTCTTCTATCCTGAGTGCCAGACTGCCGAAGAAAAATGCTCCCGCCACCACCCCCAGCAGACATCCCAACACGATCAATACAATTTTCCATGCCTTTTTCTCCATTTTCCAATCTCACCTTCCCTGTAATGTCATTTGAGCCTCAGCCCTTCCATTGTTACTGTTTCAATGCCAGGTCAAAAAGACCGCCATGCGGTGTCCAAAGCCTTTGCAGATGGATTCCAATTATGTCCAAAACCCGTCAATCTTGCAGTCTTGTTGCAATCCAAAATTCTTAATGCTATATTTTTGTTATTATCTTATCACGGGGTTTTTTTCATTCCTAGTGCCAAATTTGCCATGAATTTGTCATTTTGGAAAGTATATCGACAAAAGGGTCCAACCCGGTACAGATTCGCGAAAAAGGCCCCACAAAACTTTGAATCAGGAGGTTTTACGTATGACTTTATTTCAAAGGGAAACTCACAGAAACATAAGGCAGCGGCTTTGTTTCCTGCCGCTTTTGCTGGCATTGTGCTGTCTGCTCTCCCTCTGCCCGGAGATGACCGCCGCCGCACAGGAACCCTATTCCAACATTCCGCGGTCCAATTCCAAAGATGAATATGTATGGATTGTGGAGATCTGTACGGCTTCCGATGCCGATGCCGGTACCACGGGCGAGTTTACACTCATCCCTACTCGTGCTGACGGCAAATACCAGCCCCGCGCTGGGGTCATTATCGCTGGGGGCATTACTTCTGGAGCGGAAAAATGGTGTGACCTGCGGGATGGAGCCGCCATGTACTACAGCAACAACACCAGCGGCAAGAAAGGCGACTATACCTATCCCTATGGCGTCCGTGTGGCCTTGCAGCCCAATACCAAATACTATTTCGCTTTCAGCTTACACAAAGACTACCCTTTGGAAAAGCTTTATATCCAGCCCGATTATACCGATAAACCCCAAAACTATGACAACCTGAAGATCTCCTATGTGAAAACCTATCGGCTCACAAGCGGAACCATCGGTGACCTGACACCTGCTCCCGACGGCAGTTTTTACAGGTCCTTTGACGGGTGTACCTTTGACAACGTGCGCGTCTGTAATAGTTGTGACGCCTTTGACCTGCTGGCGCAGTCCCAAAACCAAAATACTACCAAACCTGGGAGCCACATCTATGCGGCGGCAACACCGGTAGAGAAGTTTGGCATTCCTCTGAACGAAGTTACCTTTTATCCTCATTTTCCTGTAACGGCCAGGTCCAATTACCTGCTCCGGCTGATTACCAAGGAAGGCGGAACCTATACCGGCAATATGCGCATCCATATCTATGCACAGGATTCGGGCGATTACCCTGAAGAACTGGTAGCCACAATTGATTTGGATCAAGCCGCCCTGAACCAGGGCAAACCGCTCTCAGCCCATGACCTGGTGGAGAACAGAGTCCTGGACATTCCTTTTACCGCCAATATGCTCTCCCATATGCGCCGAAACTATACCGGCAGCAATCCATGGGTATATGAACGGAAAATCACAAGAATTGTGCTGCAGCCCATGGGCGAAACCGGAACAGGATGGCTTCCCGCATCTGTGGCAATCATAGGACCTGCATCCCCTTCCAACGATACCGTACAGACACTCTGCCAGGCCAAGACGCTCTCCACGCAATACGACGCCGGTGCAGCGTATTTGACCTCTTCCATGGAAAATAATTATTATATGGACGGAACCCAACCTTACGTACTTGCCTGGTGGGAAAATGAAGATAATGTGGGAGTTTCGTCCGGCGCCTATACGGAACTTCTGGCTTCCGGCGGGCAGATCGGCAAACAGCTTTCACTGTTAGACGGTAAGTTCGGCTCGGATTCAATCGCCGCAAGCGGAAATTATACGCTTAAACCCACGATGAACAGCTTTTACCTTGGGTTCCAGACAAAAGATCTGCTGGAATCCTCCCTGAGCCTGGACTATTCCCCCACCGATAATACCTCGCAGCTCACTTCCGTTTATATTGATGTGACCTACCGCACCAATGCCAGCGCATTTTATGACACATCCACGTACAAGAATAACCCGGAAAAGTACGCCTACTACCCCGCAACGAATCCGGATACCCGCACCATGCGTTTCTATCTGGTGGAAGGCGCCTGGCAAGCGCTGAAACGACGCGGCATCAGCTCCATGAGCAACGCTGTTTTTAACTCCTTGTTTACCAACGGGCAGACCGACTATGTGCCAATCTCCCTCCTGGATATGGCCACAGGAACGGCTGATGATATCATAAACGTCAAGATAGGCAATGAAGGACTGGGACAAAACTGGGAGCTGAATTCCTTCTCCATATATACGGAAGAACCGGATCTGCTCAACCTGAATGAACTTCGCAATTTAAAAGCCGGCCGTCAGACCCTGGCGGTTCACCCGGACGTGACTTTCAAGGGATATCCGGCGCTTTACTATGCGCCTCCATCCGGCATACAGCTTTCGGCAGGCAGCAGTGTCTCCATGGATACCCACAGCGGATTTGGACTTAGTAAACCCAATACGGACCTGGAAGGTTACTTCTATGATGCCTCCAGCCCCTACCATCCTTTTGAACCGATGATTGACAACAGCAATACTTATCTGTTTGTCATGAAGCCCTCTGCCCTGAGCAGCGCCCATACGGATTCGGATATGACAATTACGCTTAACTACCTGGATCATGACAATATCAACCAGAGTATTTCCTATCAGCTCAATGATATGGTAAAATCCTTCTATGGAAGAAGGTACATCCCCCAGTCAAAGGGCCACGAAATCCAGTACACGCTGGATGTAAACAATGTGAAGAGCTTTCTCTCCGCCACGATTACTTTGGCGGATACGGGAAAACAGTTTCAGTTTGAAGAGATCAGCATTTACCGGGTGAATGAGGTGGATAACCAGGTATATTATACCTTCAATTCCGCCTCCACCTTCCTGGTCTCCATCCCCTTTACTTCTTTGGAGCGTCGTGTGGACAGGGGGGATTTGCTTGCCAAAGTTTCCAAGACTACCTACCTGGGTAATTCTTCTACCAGCAAGACCCTGGGATTTATTGATTACAGCACAGGCGACCCAGTTGATCAGCAGCCAGCCACGGACCCAGGGCTTACCTCCATCAAATCAGAGATGGCTTATCACGAAATCAACAAGGATTTACGACTCTCTGCGGTGAGGAGCAGATACGAAATCCAGGTGGACGTGTCCCCCATTGCGGACGCCGGAAGCAGCAATTATTTCTTCTTCCAGTTGGTATTTGAAAACGGTACCAGCGGCGTAGTACTTGCCAACGAACAAATAGCCGGAGATGCCTTCCGCCAGGGAGAAACTTCCGTATTCACCATCATGACCAACCAGTATTATGGCCAGCCAAAAAGTATGCGGATTTACACCCACAGTTCCAACACGGAAGACACCACCTCCTTTGATAAGCTTAATATCGACAAAATCAATATCATCCGACAAAGCGGGATTGGCCTCTCCACTTCCTGGGTGATAGAAAATGTGGGATGGATTGATATCAACTATTCGGAAGAAGATATCTCCGGGGTGGCGACGAAGATGAACGCTTCTTCCGAGAGTGCCCCCAACAATACCAGCGTATGCCGGGAATATGCTGTCACTAAGAATTCCGCTGCCATGGATTTCATGGTGGAATTTAAGGTCGCAGAGAGTACGGATTCCCTTGACCCCAACCTGACAGCCCAGTTATCCTATAGAAAAACAACCGGCGCCAACGCCACCATGAATCTAAATGTGACGGAACTCATTGATGAATTTAACGGCGTAAGCGGATCGGCCTATGTGAAAGGTGACCTGTCCAGGTTCTATATCAGCTTAAACGATGTGGCATCCATCAATCAGATTACTTTCCAGAATGACAAAGAGGAAGATTTTAAGCTGCAGGATCTGCGGATTTACAGAGTTTCCGCCAAAGGAGATGTATTTCTGGATTCCACGGGACGATATAATCGTGAAGGGGAACTTACTTTTATCACCAACGGCGCAATGGAAGATCCCCGGAGTGTGCGCCATGGAAATTCGGCCATTATCAATCTGGCGGCAAACCAGAATATGAATGTTACCTTCACTACTTCCATTGATGGTACCACCAGCTTTACCTCCGGTGCTTCCGTCCAGACCAATGTAGCAGAGAAACTGAATATTTATGTATTTCCAGGTCCATACACCCGTTTCAGCTCCACCCTTTATGGTGCACTGAAATATACGGGAACTTACCAAAGCGGATTTATGCAGAAATCTCTGCGCTTTGACACTGAAAATATTATGGAAGACGGCACTATGGTTTTACGGGGTGTAGATATCAATAACCTTGGTTCCATATCTTCCCTTACCCTCTCCTGCGATGACAGTGCGGACACCTCCGTAAGTCATGTGATTATCGAAAGGGTGAGCACAAGCAACAGGAAGATTAAGACTTACGATATTAATTTTGCCTCTTCCTACCTGCTCTCACCGGTGCAGGCTTATGTAAATAACGATGGAGCTGCCGACGATATGAAACAGACCGTTACCATTACCACCAAACAACTTGACCCTTTGCGCCTCTCCACGACAAACGACATTGGTGTGGCCATCCGCTACAGAAGTTCCATCGACAATACGGTACAATATCTGTCCGATTATGTCTATCTGTCCCAGCAGGCAAAGAGCAGTTTGTCCAAGGGCGAACCTGTCACCGCTACACTGTACGAACAAAATGTAGGAGAAATTACCGGAATCAGCATCATCACCACAGGCAATGTAACTTTGTCCACGGATACCATATATGCCTGCAATTATAACCAGTATGACGAGCTTCTGTATGCCACAGGCATCGCCATGCCCATGACAATTACACCGGAATCAGGCAATGTCAACAAGGCGGTATATCATGATACCACATTGCAAAACGCTTCCACCGTTATGCCCGTCACATTTACCTTTAAGACTGCGGAAGATACAACGAAATTGCCCGTAGCCGGTACTTACTCCAAGGTATATGGCGTACTGGTCTGTGAGGACCCTAACAACAGTGAAAGAACGGTAGAAATCAACTTAGGCAACCTGAGAGACTATTTCTCCAAAACCGCTTTGGATGAAGGCGAAGTCTTCCAGGCGGGCAATACCGATACCTTTACGACTTATCTGTATAATACGGGAGATGTGCTGGAACTGCGGCTTGAAATGGATTCGGAGGATAACGACCCCTGGACGCTTTCCGAGGTGACTGTCAGACGGAAATTGCCGGACGGTTCCTATGTTACCAAGAGCGGTATCGGAGATATGATATTGGCGGACCAAACTGTAGTAATCGACCTGCGTCCTCCCAGTGCTGAGGACCAGATCAATGCCCAACAGCCCGAACCCACTCCTACTCCCACTCCCACCCCTGATGTTCCGGAAGAGAGTACAGGTTCCGGCAATAATGCCGGAACCGGGTCAGGGAATACATCCGGCAGCGATACCGGAAGCGGCAATGCAAACGAGAACGGCTCCGGCAACGGCGGCACAAATGAGAACAATTCAGGTGCGGCCTCCGGCAGC
>CAMWLE010000081.1 GCA_947175015.1 uncultured bacterium | reverse complement strand
ATGCACTGGGAAGAGACGCGGAAGTGAAACTGGCACTGGCAGATAAGGAAGCCAGGAAACGGATGTATCAGGAATTTAGCATTGTTGGTTAATGATGTTCAAATTGTATGGACATATGCTTGCTGGTTGTTAAGTGAATGGCATTGGGCGTGAAGTGTGGCAGGAAAATCCAGGGAACCCGGGGCGGTTGTACTGTAAACAGCCCCGGAACCAAACAGTGTTTTATTTCTTTATTTTATTCAATTCAGAATTCAAAATTTGCATGGCGTTGGACGGAATTTTTTTATTGGAATCCGTACCTCCCATGCCGCTTAACATATCGGAGAGTTCATACAATGTTTTTTCTCCCATCATGGACAACATGGATTTCTTCATTTTCATGCCGGTCATGGAGTACATGGCACCGGCCAGGATACGGAATGCCTCCTCATTGTCACAAATGGCATTTATCTTATCGTAAATCGAAAAATAATTATCGGAATATTCCATAGGAGCATCGCTTGTGGTGTTTTCTACCGTATCAAACCAGTTCGCAACACCATCAACATCATCTTCTTCCAGGGGGAGTGTGTATATTTCCGGTTTATTTGCGACTTGTTCCAAAGTGATGGTATCTGTTACAGATGCGTGGGGCAAGAAGAGCCATGCGTCCGCACAGGCAGGAGCAGTTCCGGCTTCGGCGGTCAGATAGGTGAAGCCTTCGCATAAAGGAACATTTTCGAATAGAAATATCTTATTACCATACTTGGTTTCAAAGGGCTGTCCATTCACATACAGGGTTATCTGAGACAGATTGGAATAAGCCTTTATTGTGGTATGGTTTCCGCTCCGACAGGCATAACGTCTGCCGCAGAGGTGTACAAATGGTTCTTTGCTCCAATAGGCTTTATAGATATAAAAGGCGTCTTTTTTAATCTTCCGGTCCATGGTCACAAGACCCTTATGATTGCGTCCTGCAGTGCCGCCCTCATTTCTGGCTGCACATCCGAAATCAAACATATTCCACACATGGGTTGACCACAGATAGGGTCGTTCCATCAAAATTTTGACCATATGCTCATGATACTCGGCTTGGTAAGCTTCGGAATAATCCCGGCATTTGGGTTCATCAGGCTGATAAGTGATAATACCTTCCGCACCATATTCGGACAGACCAAGACAGATTTCAGGGTGGACTTGGTGGAAATGGTCAAGCCATTTTTCGTTATTTTCATAAGTTCCTCCATACCAACCGAAATAATGATTATAGCTTTCCACATCCGTGATACCGTGGAGTGCACTGTCCAAACGCAACATACTTACATGGGCAATGGTGGTAAGGCGGCTGGGGTCCAGTTTCTTTATCAGGGCGTTCAGGTCTTTGTGATTTTCCACCAGTCCGGGTTTCTCGCCGGCAATAGTGATTTCGTTGGAAATGCCCCAGAAGCAGATACAGGGGTGATTGTAGTTCTGGTAGATTAAATCCTCCATTTGCAGACGGCAGTTGTCATGTGCTGCAGGGTCATCAATTTGGCTGCTGATATAGGGAATCTCTGCCCAGACAATGAAGCCATATTCGTCGCAGGCATCATAGAAATCCCTGCTGTGCTGGTAATGGGCAAGTCTTACGGTATTGGCGCCAATTTCGTGAATCAGGGCGGCGTCTTCGTAATGTTCTTTCCTGGTCAGGGCATTGCCCAGATAAAGTCTGTCCTGATGACGGGATACGCCGCGCAGCATCATTGGTTTTCCATTTAGGAAAAACCCTTTTTCCGGATCTACATGGAAGGAGCGAATGCCGAAATGACTGCTGATTTCATCCACGGTATCATTGCGATAGACCAGGGAAGCGGTACAGGTATACAGATAGGGGTCTTCCACGCCTTGCCACAAATGGGGAGCGGATAACAGAATATCTGCTTTGGGAGATTCACTGGGCCGCCAGGTTTCGGCAACTTCTCTGCCGTCTGCATCGGTAATCAGATAGCGCACCGTGTAATCAGGAGAGGAATTAACCACCCAGGAATTGAGATGCAGCATGGCTTTAGTCTGTAAGTTTGATGTTCCGCAACAGGAAGGATATACGCTGTGGTCAGAGGAGCTGCTGTCTGCACTATGGTCAAAAGGATTGCTGTTGTGGGAATTACTGTGGGCATGACTTAAAGAGATGCTGCTGCCATCCAGAAGTTCCGGTGTGATGGCAAGACCGGGGGCGCCATGGAAACATACATCAAAATGCGTTCCTGACAGAATCAGCAAATTTACACCCCGATATAGTCCTCCGTAAAAGGTGAAATCAGCCATTTGTGGATAAATATGGCTGTGATTAGCATTGTCGGCAATGATGGAAATGGTGTTGGGGGATGCTTCCATGGCCAATCCGTTTTCGTCAATACAAGGGTGCAGGAAGTCTGTAATATCAAGAACAAAAGAAGAGTAGCCGCCTTCATGACTGCCGGCTTCTTTGTCATTCACATAAACTTTGCCACTCAGGGCCAGAGCCAATATTTCCAGGAAAACTCTCTGACCGTCCTGGAGCTTTGGGGTTGCCAGTTGATTCATATAGCAGCATTGCCCTCTGTGATATTCGCCCTTGCCGTCCATACCGTCTACTGCATTCCAGGTGTGCGGCAGCGTCACAGGTTCCCAGTTGATATTATCTTTTGTGAAGTTCCAATTATCGTTAAAGGGAATGATCTTTCTCATACTAACCTCATTTCTGTGCATAAGCGTTTTATTTGTGGAAAGTCGGGTATAAAATACATTTCTTTTGTATATTATACAATTTGGCGGAAATCTATCCAGGCTTTTTTAGCCAGTTTTGGCAGTTTCATGTATTTCTGATTGGGATGTGGAAAAATCTGATTTTAATGTTGAGAGGTACAAGAGTTAAGATAAAAGTATTTGCCTATACTTAAATTTATGCTATAATATCCATGTTCGCAAATGTCTGAGGTATGGATGGTCATTCGATTGTTTACACACTTATTTTCGGGCGGGCAGGAGGGTATAATAATGGAAAAAGAAAAAATCATTTTAACAGGCGACAGGCCTACAGGAAGGCTGCATGTGGGGCACTATGCAGGGTCGCTTCGTCAGCGCGTGGCACTGCAGAATTCGGGAGAGTATGAGAAGATTTTTATTATGATTGCAGATGCCCAGGCATTGACTGATAATATTGAAAATCCTGAGAAAGTACGGCAGAATATCATTGAGGTGGCGTTGGATTATATGTCCTGTGGTCTTGACCCTATGAAATCCACCTTGTTTATCCAGTCACAGATTTCCGAGCTGTGCGAATTGACTTTTTACTATATGGATCTGGTAACGGTTGCCAGGCTGCAGAGGAATCCCACTGTGAAGAATGAGATTCAGATGCGTAATTTTGAGGC
Source organism: uncultured bacterium (assembly GCA_947175015.1). GTDB lineage: Bacteria > Bacillota > Clostridia > Lachnospirales > Lachnospiraceae > Acetatifactor. The sequence goes on along the minus strand of CAMWLE010000081.1, from coordinate 11,830 downwards.
CAGTATTCCGGTGGGTTTTTTTACCTATCCAATCAGTCAGGCAGCGGATATTACGGCATTTAAAGCGACGACTGTGCCGGTAGGCGATGATCAGCTTCCTATGATTGAGCAGACAAGAGAAATTGTGCATAAGTTCAACACGGTGTATGCCCCGGTATTGGTGGAACCGGAAGCTATTTTACCGGGAAATGAGGCAAGCAAACGTCTCCCTGGAATTGATGGTAAGGCGAAAATGAGCAAATCCTTGAATAATGGGATTTATCTGGCGGATACTGCAGATGAAGTGCGTGCCAAGATACGGAATATGTTTACAGATCCCTTACATTTGAAGGTCAGTGATCCAGGACATCTGGAAGGCAATACGGTATTTACTTATCTGGATGCGTTCTGCAGACAGGAACATTTTGAAAGATATCTGCCTGAATATGCAAATCTGGATGAATTGAAGGCTCATTATCAACGAGGCGGCTTGGGGGATATCAAGGTGAAGAAATTCCTGGAGAATGTTATGCAGGAAACGCTGGAGCCTATTCGCAGCCGCAGGAAGGAATTGGAAAAGGATATTCCTGCGATTTATGAGATACTTAAGAAAGGCAGTGAAACGGCCAGAGAGGTGGCTGCGAAGACTTTATCCGAGGTAAAAAGCGCCATGCGGATTAACTATTTTGAGGATGCCGACCTGATTCGTGCCCAAAGTGAGAAATATGAAAGTTGATGCTGCTCAAATCAAATATTGCAGTGTATGAACGGATGTTATTAACTATAGATATTGCTGTTTTGTAAACTGCACCTAAAACCCTGAATATTTCATTTGTACCATCAATAATACCAGATGAAAAGCTTTAAGTGAATGACATTGGCTGTGAACCGCGCGATATGGAATAGGAATATCGCAATGCCATGAACCGCATAATGCGGAATAGGAATATAGCAATGCCGTAAATAGTACATTGTGGGATTGGAAACAGGAGAAGAATCTATGGACGATAAGTGGAACAAAGAGGAAGAGTGGGAAGAGGAAGCATCAGAACCGTTGGATATGAAGTTGGTGGTGATAATTGTTTTGGGACTGGCGGTGCTTGCAGTCATTATCTGTACTGGATTGTGGTATTTTACGCATGCTGACAAACCCAAGGGGGAAGAGCAGGATTTCGTTGTTCAGTCCACGGAGCACCCGCCTGCCACACCTGAACCGACTTTAGCTCCGTCTTCGGGGCTTACGCCGGAACCCATAATGGAAGCCACGCCGGAACCCATAATGGAATCTACGTCAGAACCTTTGACGGAATCTACGCGAGAACCTGTAACGGAACCTACGTCAAAACCCATACCGGAAGTGACGCCCAGCGCCGCACCTGCCCAGACGTCTGCACCAACACCGGAGCCTACGGCGCAGGCAGTTGCCTCTGGGAGTGTGCAGGGGGCAGGGGGACAGGAAGCAGCAGCGGGAAATGTATCCATGGTGTTTACTACAGTCAAGGAGTCAGTGATGCCAAAGGATGTGTTGAATTTGCGTTCTGCCCCCACTACTACGGATGAGGGAAATATTGTGACACAGATTCAAAATGGAGAAGTGATCGTCAGAACCGGCATCAATGAAAATACCGGCTGGTCAGAGGTGGAATACCAAGGGCAGGTGCTCTATGCGGTGAGCCAATATTTGACGACAGATTTACAGTATCAGGTGCCTGTACAACCCTCTGACCCTAATCGGGTAAGCACCATAGGCGGCCGGATTATCGTATTTACCAATTGTGACGACTGGATTTCTCCGAAAGAGTATGTAAATCTGAGGACAGAACCAAGTACGGCAGAGGGTGATAATACGGTGAGCTGTCAACTGAATTACGGAGAAAAGGTGCATCGAACAGGTTATAGTGCAGATGCAGGCTGGTCCAGGGTAGAACATAACGGACAAATATTGTATGTAGTTACCAGTTTTATGCTGGAGGCTTCAGCAGAATAAAACAGTTAATCATAGCACATTTTATGCTGAGGAATAGTTTTTTTCAAGAAGGATATAATAGGGATTGTCACATCATAACAGCAGGAGTGACGGTCTCTATTATTTTTTGTATTTCGGTAAGTTCTTTGTAATTGGAAAATTTGTTGTAATACGAGTATTTTATAAAGTTGTTATAATGTTTCAATCTGTATCACAGAGTTAATGTCTACAAAATGATATTTGTTACCTGGAGGGAATACAATGAATCAGAAATTAGGAAAAGCCAGTATGAAACCGGAACAGCCGGTGTACATTTTAAATAGTGCCAGTGTTGTGGGAACCAAGGAGGGACAAGGGCCTCTGGGACTGCTGTTTGATAAAGTGGGGGAAGAGGACATGTTTGGTTGTGAAACCTGGGAAGATGCGGAAAGCACACTTCAAAAGGAGGCAGTGGGACTGGCCATGGATAAGGCAGGATTACAGCCTAATGATATTTCCTTTCTATTTGCAGGGGATTTGCTGGGACAATCCATAGCGACTTCCTTTGGTCTTTCCACCTATCAGATACCGTTGCTGGGTGTATATGGTGCCTGTTCTACTTGTGGGGAATCTATGATTTTGGGAACTATGAGTATTGCAGGAGGGTTTGCGGATAAAGTAATCTGTGTTACCTCCAGTCACTTTGCCAGTGCGGAAAAGGAGTTCCGTTTCCCACTGGAATATGGCAATCAGCGTCCGCTTTCGGCCACCTGGACTGTGACAGGCAGCGGCGCGTTTGTCTTATCAGGGGAAACAGGTCAGGCAAAACAGGGAAAAGGCAAACCAAGGGCTCGTATCACTGGCATGACAGTGGGAAAAATTGTGGATTACGGTTTAAAGGATTCTATGAATATGGGAGCGTGTATGGCGCCTGCAGCGGCTTCTACGCTGGAAGAACATTTCACGGATTTCGCAAGTCAGCCGGGGGATTATGATAAAATTATTACCGGAGATCTGGGGAAGGTGGGGCAGAGGGTGCTGATTGATCTGCTTCGGGATAAGGGGTATGATATATCAGAGCAGCATATGGATTGTGGTATTGAGATATACGACGGAGATTCCCAGGATACCCATGCGGGAGGAAGCGGCTGCGGTTGCAGCGCAGTTACCCTGTCCGCTTATATTTTAAAGCAACTGGAAGAAAACAACTGGAAAAAGGTGCTGTTTATGCCTACCGGGGCACTGCTCAGTAAGACAAGCTTTAATGAAGGCAAGAGCGTACCCGGAATTGCGCATGCACTGGTAATAGAGGCAATATAGTTCTACTGGCACATTATATTATGAAATCTTCCTATGGTACTAAGACAGCTATAAAAGCAGGCGGACAAGTTCCCCTGCTTTTTGCAACCATTTGAGTACATTGTAATGAGTGGCTTTGGATGATAACAGACTTTTGTATTGGTTTAGACAGGTTACTAAACAGTTGCGGAATTACTGTGCACTCCGTGACCAGTAACTGATGCACAGAAATCGCAAATGCAGCGATTTCGCGCACGACTGTCTTGCGGTGGCGTAGGTGTGAAAAGTAACCGGAATTTTACAATGTCCATTAAATTTTTTCATTTTCCTCTTGTATCTTGGCAAATCTTATAGTATGATAGTCGGAGTGTATGATTGTATACGATTATCCAATGATACAATATGTACCGCGGCCAGTTGCTGACAGGCTATAAAATAGAAGAAGTGTATAATGGAAGGGATGTATAGCGGAAACAGCGGCAATGGAGCCGAGTATAAGACAGATGGAGGAAAGTATGAAAGCATATCAGGAGCTTAGCGAAGAGGAATTATTATCATTAAAGGCAGAGCTGGAGAAGGCATATGAGGAGGAAAAAGCGAAGGGCTTAAAGTTGGATATGTCCAGAGGAAAGCCTGCTGTGTCCCAACTGGATATGGCCATGGATTTTATGGACACGTTGGATTCCGACAGCGATATGAAGACGGAAAATGGCGTGGATGTCCGTAATTATGGTGTGCTGGAAGGAATTCCGGAGGCAAGGAAGCTGTTAGGTGATATGATGGGAGTTCCGGCAGAGAATGTGATTGTGTGCGGTAACGGAAGCCTGGCAATCATGTTTGACACGGTATCCCGTTCGGTTACGCATGGTGTCAACGGCTGTACGCCTTGGTGTAAATTGGATAAGGTAAAATTCCTTTGCCCGGTGCCTGGTTATGACAGACATTTTGCAATTACGCAGTATTTTGGAATTGAGATGATTAATGTACCCATGACACCCCAGGGGCCGGATATGGATATGGTGGAACAGCTGGTATCAGAGGATGAGAGTATCAAGGGTATTTGGTGTGTTCCAAAATATTCCAATCCGCAGGGATATACATATTCGGAAGAAACAGTGAAAAGGTTTGCTAATCTGAAGCCGGCGGCGAAGGATTTCCGCATATATTGGGATAATGCTTATGTAATGCATCATCTCTATGAGGACAGACAGGATGAGCTGCCGGAGATTTTGTCTCTGTGTGAGGAAGCAGGTAATCCTGATATGGTATTTGAATTCTGCTCCACATCCAAGGTGATTTTTGCCGGAGCGGGTGTTTCTGCCATTGCAGCTTCCAAAGCGAATCTGGAAGAGATTAAGAAGAGCATGACCATTATGACCATTGGCTATGACAAGATCAATCAGCTTCGCCATGTGCGTTATTTTAAAGATGTCAATGGTGTTGCGCTTCATATGAAAAAGCATGCGGAACAGATGCGCCATAAATTTGAAGCAGTGCTGGCAGTACTGGACAGAGAACTTTCCGGTTTGGGTATCGGTGAATGGACCAGACCAAATGGCGGATACTTCATTTCCTTTGATGCTATGGAAGGCTGCGCTAAGGCAATTGTGGCAAAGTGCAAGGAGGCCGGTGTGATACTGACCGGTGCAGGGGCTACTTTCCCCTATGGCAAGGACCCTAAGGACAGCAATATTAGAATTGCACCTACCTATCCGGCGCCCGAAGAGTTAGCCATGGCTACGGACTTGTTTGTATTGTGTGTGAAGCTTGTGAGTGTGGAGAAGGAGTTGGCGAACCGACATGCAAAATGAGCAGTAAGGGGCGGTCAGTGTAGGGATGAGCTATCATCAGAAGGAGCTTAGTATGGAAGAATATAGAAGATTAAACAGGGAGATTGTGGCAAAGGGCGCTATTATAGATTATTATCAGGATACCATGCAGATTCCCAACGGAAATGTGGCAAAATGGGATTTCATAGATCATAAGGGAGCCGCGGCGGTGGTTGCTGTGCGTGAGGATGGAAAGCTTCTCATGGTACGGCAGTACCGTAATGCCTTGGAACGGGAAACGTTGGAGATTCCTGCAGGAGGGCTGAACGGACGGGAAGAACCTACGGATGTTGCGGCTATGCGCGAGTTGGAGGAAGAGACAGGGTATATCTGTGATCATGTGGAACTGTTAAATTCTATTTATACCACGGTGGCATTTTGCAATGAGAAAATTGATATTTATTTGGCAAGAGATTTGAAAAAGGGAATACAGCATCTGGATGAGGATGAAGTTCTGCAGGTGGAGGCATATTCTCTGGAAGAGTTGAAGCGGATGATATTTGAATGTAAAATCCAGGATTCCAAGACCATATGCGGTATCCTGAGTTATGCCGCAAAATATGCTGAGTCAGCTCAGGCATGATGAGACATAAGGAAGCTGAAATGTGTGGAAACGGAAGCATAAGGAAGCTGAAATGTGTGGAAACAGAGGTATAAGGAAGTTAAGTAATCTGTGCATCAATGGTATAGAAGAAGAGTCGTCCGCATAGAATGGAGTGTCTGGGAGTAAAACCATTAGGGGGACGGTGTAGGAGATGCAGTTTACAGGAAAAAGTTTTCGATTGAATCCAGGTCAGCGCAATATTTTGGCGCTTTTTTGTGCGGGATTACTGGTGGGGATTCTTGTGCTTCATATTGGAAAGAGCATTTTGCTGGAAAATACGGGTTTGTTTGATGAAGATACCTTGTATCACATGAAATACATGACCGTAGACAGCAGTGCTCTTTTTTGTTATATTTTGCGGAAAAGAATCAGTAAATTATTAATACTGGCGGTGCTTTCTACTACTTATTTAGGTCTGGCGGCCTGTATGGGGACTGTATTTTGGTATGGTATGTCTGCCGGAGTTCTGCTGACTTCCCTGACCATACGATACGGCGTGAAGGGGATTATGCTGGCAGTGCTCAGTATGTTTCCACAATATCTGATTTATGTGCCGGCAATGTTTGTAATGATTGGTTGGTGTGAGACAGTATTCAGAGGGATTTATAATAGGAGCGGCGGAGGTTATGAGGTCATAAACAAAGGATTTCTATTCCATCAGGCAGGACAGCTTGTGGCAATCATTGCAGCAATGACTGCCGGCTGTCTGATAGAAGGATATATAAATCCCTATTTGTTGAAAGGATTTCTGAAAATATTCTGATGGATAGTTTAGAGTGATTAATGGTATCCTTGCCTGCGTTGGTAATATGCTGTTCATAAATCGGCAATATGTCTCGTTAGCGCTTCTGGTAACAGGCCATATATATCAATAACTTTCGGTGTTATGCGCGATATTATTCATATTCTGCCAATTCATAGATCAGGCGTTCGGAAGCTTCCCAGCCCAGACAGGGATCTGTAATGGATTTTCCATAGACACCGCCCCCTATCTTTTGGCATCCTTCTTCAATATAGCTTTCGATCATGACTCCCTTTACCAACTTGTGAATGTCTGAATTCAGCTTACGGCTGTGCATAACTTCCTTGGCAATACGAATCTGCTGTTCAAATTGTTTTCCGGAATTGGAATGGTTGACATCAATGACACAGGCGGGATTCAGCAAGTCCATCTTGTCATACATTTCTAACAACAGGTTCAAATCTTCATAATGGTAGTTGGGGATATTGCTGCCATGTTTATTTACCGCACCTCGCAGGACAGTATGGGTCAGTTCATTCCCGGTTGTGGTGACTTCCCATCCTCTGTAAATAAAGGAGTGGGGATGTTGTGCGGCGTATACGGAGTTCAGCATGACTGATAAATCTCCGCTGGTAGGATTTTTCATACCGGCCGGAACATCGAAGCCGCTGACAGTCAGGCGGTGCTGCTGATCCTCTACAGAGCGGGCGCCGATGGCTACATAAGATAAAATATCGGACAAATACCTCCAGTTTTCCGGGTAAAGCATTTCGTCCGCTGCTGTCAATCCGGATTCTTCTATGGCTCGTATGTGCATTTTCCGCATGGCAATCAGTCCGGCCAGGAAGTCGGGCTTCTTCTCCGGGTCCGGCTGGTGGACAATACCTTTATAACCTTCGCCGGTAGTGCGGGGTTTATTGGTGTAGATTCTTGGAATCAGAATCAATTTATCCTGAACCTTGTCGTTTATGTTAGCCAGACGGTTTATATAGTCACAGACAGAATCTTCATTGTCTGCGGAACAGGGACCAATGATTACCAGAAATTTATTGCTTTCCCCGGTGATAACTTTTTTGATTTCTTCGTCACGGGTTTGTTTAATCTCTGCCAATGTCTTTGGGAGTGGATATTTCTGACGTATTTCATCCGGTGTGGGCAGTTTCTTTATAAATTGGAAGCTCATATTTTTTCCTTGCCTGAACAGGCAATCCTTTCTATGATTGATATTGTCATCTTATCACTATAAATGAGCAAATAGCCTATTTTGTACCAATTGGGATACAGTTTTGAAATTGCTTGTTTATAGCTAACACTTCTATTATAGTATAAGAATATAATTCCTGCAAGAAATTTAGGGAAAGTGAAGCAATTTCTGAAAAATTCGGAGAAAATAAAAAAAGTTTTTATATAGTGGGAAATCATGGTAAATTAGTGGTAGAATTTTATATGGATCATGTTAACAGTTTTCTCATGAATTGTGTATGGCGGAAGGGGGTAAAGGCGCAGGGAGGACCATACAAGTGTGTAAAGAAATTCTAAGTGGTCAGGAGGGTGTGCAAGATCACTTTGTGCAGGCATTCTTCTCACGGATTGTTTGTGTCGTTGAGGCGGCATGACGGGAATGTGAAAGGAAATGAAGATTTTCTAAAATAATAAGAGGGGATGCAAACACCCATCTTTATACACTGACAATAGTGCTAAGAAAATCCAAGTCATTTCCGGAAGTTTATTAATTGTTTGTGCTGCCTGGCGGCATGACTGGAAGTATGAAAAAAGTCACTTCTGAAATAACAGCTTTATGGAAATTTTCTTAATGAACAGATAATTTTTGTAGTCGGGGAATTCAATTGTAATAGATGGGACGGCGAAATAAAAGATGGAAGAGAAAAAAGCTGTAATGAGTGTGGAAAATGGTGTCAATCATGATTTCGCAGTTTTTTATAAAGAGAACCTGCAGATGATTTACCATTACATATATCGTATGTTTCCAAACAAACAGATTGCGGAAGATATTATGCAGGAAACATTCTATGTGGCATTTAAGAAACAGGGTGAATTGTGGGAGCACCCCAATCCACGCTATCGTTTGTTGTGCATTGCAAGATTTAAAATGAAAGAATTTCGTAAGAAAATGTATTACAGAAATACAGAGCCTTGGGAACCGGAACGTTATGATTTGGCTGAAGAGGATGTCAGTTATGATATTAAGGAGCTGGATGTGGCAGCATGTAACGCATTGGGTGAGAGGGAATGGTGTTTAATCAAGATGCATTATTTGTTTGGAATCACGATATCGGAGTTAGCAGAGGCAGAAGGAATAACGGAAAATAATATGAGGGTGAGGTTATCTCGCTGGACGAAGAGATTGCGGAAACAGATAGAGGACTAGGAGGAGCGAAGGGATGCGTAAGCAGGATGAAAGGAACCAGGAGAGGGAATCACTAATTAAGGGATTAAAGGACAAGCTGGAGTGGTATACCATGTGTGCTGCTGATGAGGAATATGATGAGAAAGCCGTGGAGTCCATATTGTATCTGCTTGACAGCTTGGAGCCTTTGGAAGCGGTGGAAGAGCCGGAACCTGAAGAAGCATGGGGGAGTTTTCAGGCGATTGTAAGAGAGCGGGAAATGAGAAAATTATCGGAGAAGGCAGAAGTTCCTGGCAAGTTGGAGATGGTGGATGCGGCGGAAGCATTGGTGAAGTTGGAGCCCGCAGAGGTCACAGAAGTACTGATGAAGCTGGAACCAGTGGAGATGTCAGAAGTGTTCAAAACGGAAGAATTACCGGAACGGCTGGAAGGTGTGGATACGTCGGAAGAAATGGTCATGCCGGCGTTGGAGGATATGTCTGAAATGGCGAGAAAGTTGGGTGGGGCAGAAGTCTTCAAAACAAAAGAACTGTCGGAACATCTGAAAGGTGTGGATGCATCAGGAGAAATGGCCATACCGGAAGTGGAGGATATATCGGGGACAGCAGGAAAGATAACAAGATCTGGAACGGTAAAAAGCAGAAAAAGGACAAAGGTTGTGGGAATGTTGGAAAACGGGAAAGAGACAGAAGTTTCGGAAGAATTGGGGATATCAGCAAGGTTGGCCAGGGGAAAGATACCTGTGCAGGCAGCCGCCGCTTCCACAAGTCGGGTGCTACACGGCTTGGCGAAAAATCAGAAGGGAGCTGTGCGGTACAACAAATATATTGTGGCAGCGGTATTAGTGTTGTTAGTGGTATCAGTGTTCGGGATTATCAGTAATGTTCAGGCAGGAGCCAGTCCTGACACCGGCTTTTTCCATTGGCTGAAGCATGATAACACAGGAATACAAATGATAACTTCACCGGAGAATTTGGATGGCAAGACTGATGTGCAAGGTGTACATACCTATTCCAATAGTGAAGATGTTCCTGAATGGGCGCAGGAGTGGCTTAAGATTGATGATGAGTTTGAGATGTCGGAAAGCTATGGATGGTCACGTTATGAAATAGAGGAAGGTAGAAATTTTCATAAGATTGCCAGCGTTTACATGGATACAGTAGTAAATAAAGAGATACTATTAGGTATGGTAATGTATTATGGCGAAATATCATTTAATACAGAAGAACTTGCAAATTACAATTATGTTGATAGTTATGAGATAGAGCATAAAGAAATGCGTATCCTTAGAAAAACTGATGAAATGGGAATAAATTATTATCTTATCTATTTTTTTGAGAGTAACTGTCAATATTTTATGCAGGGGCAGGATAACTTGGAAGAGCTGAAGTCATTAATTAAGCAATATTGGTTGTATGTGAAAAATAATTTGGAAGAAAATGAAATTATTTGTAATAAATTGCTTTCTCAGGCCATTTATAAGTAGAAGGATAATTTAGTGGGAGTTTTAAGGAAAGGAGAATAAGAAGGTCCTTCAAAAAAATAATATTAAGGAGAAGAGAAAATGAAAAAAGTATTACAAATGATAATGAGCGTGGCAATTATGGTGTCAATGCTCGCAGGAAATGTTCAGTTTACATGCCAGGCGGCTGAAAATGATGGCATGGAAATTGTGGAAGAGAATCCGGAGGTACTGGAAGCGAAAGTCATTGATATTGAGGATGAAGCTATGCCGTATACGGCATTGGCACAATGTATTATCAGTGTTAGTGGACATGATGACGGTATGTATATTGATATTACGACAGGTGCGATTGGAACGGCTTCTGTTATTGGTGTGAAAGATATTAAGATTCAAAGAAAATTCTGGTATGGCTGGTCTACTGTAGCGACCAGCAGCGGAGGGGAAATAAATGATCGTACTATGATGTTGGTTTGTATCACTTATGCCAATGCTGTGAAAGATGCCACATATCGTATTACTTGTATACATTATGGAGATGTGAACGGATATACGGAGAGTGAAAATGACACAGGCGCCTTCGTTTATACATATTAATGTGAAGGAAGATAAAAAGTTACTATAGGAACACGTTGACGATTTTTATATGGAGGATGGAACCATTTACTATATCAGTTTTTATAGCTCGCTGATTGAAACGTTAGGATACGATCCACAATGTGCCCTATTGGAAGTCAAGCTGTCGAGTGATGGACGAGTGAGGCGCTACACAGGTGTTCCGGAGGATGTCTGGTATGGCCTCAGAGAAAATTATCATCCGGATACCTATTTTCGCAAGTATATTTGCGGTAAATATCCGGAAGAAGTGATTTCGGACAAGCAAAATGAAGAATCCTGAGCCTTGAAGGGATTTTTGCGAATGATGGATTTTATAGGAGTAGGATAATGGGTTCGTCTTACTCTTAGTTGATATGGAACACCTATGGGTGAAGGGCAGTTAACATTGAGGTATTGATGGTAACAAGTAATTGGTAATTTCAATTATTCCCCTGAAGAATGGAATGTGTTCACAATAAAACCTGATGCAATCAACTGCACCACCATGAATGAGAAAGTTGACATTTACTATGAATATGTGATTATTGTGGAATATATTCATTACAACAAGTTGGCATCTGATAGTGCAGACGATATGCAGGAAATTTTTTCTGTGTTATCTGCCATCCTGTTTGCTATTAGGGAAAGTGACTGTGGGCAGACAGGATGGTGGTGGTTGTCAAATTAGATGAGGAAATGCAAAATTCTGCTTGTGGAAAATCAATTGAGAACCTGTAAAGGCGTATGGAGTCAGAAAACCATATGCCTTTTTTGTACTCACAAGAAGAAAATGTATATCGGGAAAAAGGTAGTAAAGTACCACAAATGGAACTAAAAAACTTATTGAAGATTTTGATGTAGAGGGTTGAAAATAAGGATAAAGTGTGATATAGTACTTTTAAAGCAAATTTTCTAAGTAAAGCAAATGGTCATTGCAATCTCAAATGGAATATTTCCATTATTCTTGTAAGTCGGAAAATTCTTGCTTTGAATTCACAAATTATG
>CAMWLE010000080.1 GCA_947175015.1 uncultured bacterium | reverse complement strand
TAGCCCTTTTAGGGCTAAAGTCAAACCACCAGTTGAACTGGTGGTTGCTGACTAGAAGGAAGAGGGCAGGATGGAACTGAATGTAATACGAGCAAGTTATCGGGCAGTATTAAGGGAAGGCATAAGTGAAGAGCTGATCGGACAGGCTTTCGCAGAATGTCAGGCAGAGATGGAGTTGGCATATAGGGAGAAAATCCTGCTGACGGCATCTCTTTATCGTTATGGGCGATTTCTGTTTTTATACACCGAAGGGGTGGGGAAAAGATTGGAACCCAAGAGTATGCTTGCGTCTATGTCATCTGTTTTGCAGTGTTGGCCTGGGGTGATAGAAAAAGCAGATGAGGACAGAGCTTGGGTGTATATGCAGCCGTATTATTACCATGCAGTTCCGGCTAATGTGGGAGAATGGATGCGGGGAAGGCATCCTGAATTGCGTCGTGGGCGGATTGCGTTGCTGGCGCCCGGCAAGTGGGAAGAATACATGGAACATCATTTAGCGCTGATGAAGGAAGGGCTGATAGAGGGTGATAGATACCATTTGATCAGTGTCCATGAAAATGTACTGTTTTCCTATTTTGAAGAACCTAAAACCATGACAAATCTGCAAAGCTGTGCTGACCTGCAGAGAAATTCCGAAATGCAGAGCAGTTCGGATATGCAAAGTGCAGCACTGGAGGCCTGGCTTCGGACAGATCCTGAAAGCCATTTTGTACGTTTCGCGGACGGGCAGGGGCCGGGACCGGATCAGAACTTTGTTTTTCTGCCATGCTGCGCAGGTATTTGAGAGGTAAGTTACTTTTCACACCTACGCCACCGCGAGGCGTTTTCACGCGCTTTATGCGTGAAAAACCCGAGACAGTCGTGCGCGAAATTGCTGCATTTGCGATTTCTGTGCATCAGTTACTGGTCACGGAGTGAACAGTAACTGAGGTAACGAGTTTTTTATACAATCTGCAAAAAATCACTTGAAAAAAATCCTGGAATGTGTATAATAATATTTGGTTGGGTAAATAGTCCTGTTTTGCCCTGTTCATTGTAAGCTTCCGTGGCTCAGTCGGTAGAGCGATTGATTCGTAATCAATAGGTCAGGGGTTCGAATCCCCTCGGAAGCTTTTCTTATTCGGGCATTGTCATATTGTATTCAGTTGTTTCTGTATGCTGTTCAGCGTAGAATTTTCAGATATATGAATGAGTAGATGTTTTTTTGGGGTGAAAATGGGAGAAATGAAGTGTATCAGGTAGTAAAATATCATTTGTAAGGATGGGAGAGAAAATGGGGTTTTATTTGAATAGCAAAAAGCCTTATCTGTTATTTCAGGAAGAGAGTTCATCCACATATTTTGTTGATAAGACAAGTATTCTGAAGGAACTGGTTCCACTTGTTTCCTGCAATGAAAACGCAAGGGGGGAATCAGGAATGAGTCGGAGGAAAGGTCATAAGTACGTCTGCATCACAAGACCCAGAAGATTTGGTAAAACAGTAATGGCTAACATGATTTCTGCTTATTTCGGGAAAGGAGTGGACGGCAGTGAGATTTTCAAAGAGCTGGATTGTTCTTCTTTTGCATGGTATAAAAAGCATTTGAACAAACATAATGTCATTCATATTGCATTGAATGAAATGCCCAATAAATGTGACTCCTATGATGATTATATTTTGCGTATTCATAATCTGCTGTTAGATGATTTGGCTATGGCATTTCCCAAGATTCATATCATGGAAGATGATTCTTTATGGGATGTGTGTAATAAGATAGTGGAATTTGGAGAGGCTGAAAAATTTATTTTTGTGTTGGACGAATGGGATTTTATATTTCACCGAAAGTTTATTACAGAAACAGACAAAATGGCATATATAGGTTTTTTGAGTAATTTTTTGAAAGATCAGCCATATGTGGAGTTTGTGTATATGACAGGGATTCTTCCGATTTCAAAGTATTCCAGTGGTTCGGAGTTAAATATGTTTTATGAATATACTATGGCCACAAAAGAGAAATATAGTGAGTATTTTGGGTTTACGGACGAAGAGGTGGATGAACTTTATCAGCGGTATTTGAAAATGCAAGAATTACCAAACGTGAGTCGTGAAGGATTGAAACTTTGGTATGATGGATACCAGACAATGTCCGGCAAGCGCATGTACAATCCGCGTTCTGTTGTCGGGGCATTGAGTGATAATCAATTGGGAAGTTATTGGACGAGTTCGGGTCCTTATGATGAGATTTTTTATTATGTGGAACATAATGTGGAACAGTTGAGGGACGATATTGCGCTAATGGTATCAGGCATTCCGATCGCGGCTAAAATTCAAGAATATGCAGCAACTTCAATGAATTTGACGACGAAGGATGAAATCTTATCTGCCATGGTGGTGTATGGTTTTTTAGGCTATGAAGATGGTTGTGTTTATATTCCAAATAAAGAGTTAATGAATAAGTTTTCCGATATGTTGCAGAAAGAACCTTCTTTGGGATATGTGCATCGTCTGGCCAGAGAATCAGGGCGGATGCTTCAGGCAACAAAGTCCGGTGACATAGAGACTATGATGGATATTATGGAGTTTGTGCACAACTCAGAAAGTCCGCTGTTAAGCTACAGCAATGAGGCAGAACTGACGACAGTAGTCACGCTGGTATATCTTGAAGCACGGGATATGTATCAAATTGAAAGGGAGGATAAGGCTGGAATAGGTTATGTGGATTTTATTTTTTATCCTTTGAAGAAAGATGACGACTGTATCATACTTGAACTAAAGGTTGACCATACTGCGGAAGAGGCTGTAAATCAGATTAAAAAACGGAATTATGCCTTGAAATTTCAGGGAAAATTGGGAGAGAAAGTAAAGTATACCGGAAGAATTCTTGCTGTGGGAATAGCATATAATAAAGAGGATAAAAAGCATACATGTAAGATAGAAGTTTTGAGGGAAAGGGCGTAGTTCTTTGGTGCGAAACTATGTAAGGCCGGAAAGCAAATGCTTTTGGCCTTTGGTGTATGATAACACCTTTTAGAAAGTCTACATCTTAAACTTTTTCTTAATCTGATGTTCAATCACCTGGATGGATTTGTAAAAGCACAGGGCAATAATACAGAGTACAATAATGCTGGTGATTACCATATCAAGCTGGAATACTTGGGAACCGTATATGATCAGGTATCCAAGACCTTTTCTCGCTGCCAGGAATTCTCCGATGATAACTCCCACCAGTGCCAGGCCGATGTTTACTTTCGCAGTGCTGAGCAGGATGGGCACAGAGCCCGGGAGTACTACCTTGAAGAAGGCATCACGCCGACTGCCGCCCAGCGTATAGACCAAAGTAATCTTCTCGGCATCCACCTGTTGGAATCCGGTATAAAAGCTGATGATGGAACCGAAGATAGCAACGGACATACCTGCTACAATAATGGTTTTGGTACCGGTGCCAAGCCATACGATAAACAGGGGGGCCAGTGCTGATTTCGGCAGGCTGTTCAAAACCACCAGATAGGGTTCCATTATTTCCGACAGCTTTGTGGAATACCATAAAAGGGTGGATACCAGAAGGCTGAACAGCAGTACCAATAGAAAACTGAAAAGTGTCTCAAACAACGTCACACCTATGTGGGACAGCATGGAATTGTATTTGAGCTGTTCTACAAAACAACGTACCACACGGCTGGGGCTTGAGAAGAAAAAGCTGTCAATCCATTTTAATCTTACACTGACCTCCCATAGCATCAGAAAGAGGACAAAAAGGAGAGTACGCCAGGATGCAATCTCATGGTGGTGTCTTCTGTGCATTTTCACAAATTCTTCTTGTTTAGTCAGTTCTTTTTTGTGTTCAGTTTTCATGTGTCATATCCTCCCATAGTGTATTGAAATACTGTTGAAATTCGGGAGCGTTTCTGGCGGCTAAAGGTGAATCGTCCGCAAGCGTCAGGTTGACAGATACTTCGTTTTTCACCACTGCAGGCCGTCCGGACAGGACAATGATCCTGTCAGCAAGGCTGATGGCTTCCGACAGGTCGTGGGTTATGATGATCATCGTTTTCCCGGCAGCGCGTATCAAACGGCAGATGTCTGCGGATACGAAAAGTCTTGTCTGATAATCCAGGGCGCTGAAGGGTTCATCCAACAAGAGCAGCTGCGGTTCCAGAGCAAGGGTACGTATCAATGCGGCGCGTTGTTTCATTCCGCCTGATAATTCGCTGGGGCGTTTATCGCGGAACTTGTCAAGTCCGTAATCTGTCAGAAGGCGTTCTACCACATCCAGGTGTTCTTTCGTCATTTTATGGTTTAACTCCAGACCCAGAGTGACATTGCGGTAGACGGTACGCCATTCAAACAGATGGTCTCTTTGAAGCATATAGCCTATTTTTGGGTAGTGCAGGGAGCCATCGGGATTGTTCACAATGATGGTTCCTTCTTCGGGAGTCAGAAGGCCTGCGATGATGGAAAGCAAGGTAGATTTCCCACAACCGCTGGGACCTACAATGGCGATAAATTCACCTTCCCGAACCCCAAAGGAGATATCTTTCAGTGCCTTTGTCTCACCATGCAGACTGTGATAGGAATAGCCAATGTTTTTGAGCTCCAAGATGTTATGCATATATGCCATTCTATCCTATTCATTTTTATAATAATGTATGAAAAGGTACAGGAAGAAGTTCCATCTATGCTTTTATGGTGTATTTCCTTGCATTACCACTTTTTTTGTGGTAAGATAGCTTGACGGATGAATGCAATGATAGATGTCAATAAGAGTGGACAGGGAGGTAATGATGGCACAATTATGGGGCGGACGCTTTACCGGAGAAACGGACAGGCTGGCGTATCAGTTCAATGCGTCCATAAACTTTGATAAGCGTCTATTTCATCAGGATATTGAGGGCAGTATTGCCCATGTGACTATGCTTGCAAAGCAGGGGATACTCACAGAAGACGAAAAGGAAAGCATTATTCAGGGGCTTCAGGGTATTCTTGGAGATGTGGATCATGGCAGATTGGAGATTGATGAGGTCTGTGAAGATATTCATAGCTTTGTGGAAACACATTTGATAGAACGCATCGGTGAGGCAGGCAAGAAACTGCATACCGGAAGAAGCCGCAATGACCAGGTGGCATTGGATATGCGTCTCTATACAAGGCAGCAAGTGCAGGAGACCGATGCTTTGCTGAAGGAACTGCTGGGTGTGATCCTGGCCGTTATGGAAGAGAATGTGGAGACTTACATGCCTGGATTTACCCATCTTCAGAAGGCACAGCCTATTACGCTGGCACATCATTATGGTGCCTACTTTGAGATGTTCCGACGGGACAGGCAGCGTATGGAGGATATTTATAAGAGGATGAATTACTGTCCTTTGGGGGCAGGGGCATTGGCAGGCACCACCTATCCATTGGACAGAGAATATACCGCTTCTCTGATGGGATTTGCAGGGGCTACGCAAAATAGCATGGATTCTGTGTCGGACAGAGATTATTTGATAGAATTCCTGTCAGCGTTGTCCACGATTATGATGCATTTAAGCCGGTTTAGTGAGGAAATTATTATTTGGAATTCCAATGAGTATCAGTTTGTGGAGATTGATGATGCTTATTCTACCGGAAGCAGTATCATGCCTCAGAAGAAGAATCCTGATATTGCGGAGCTGGTACGGGGAAAAACAGGTCGGGTCTATGGGGCGTTAATGTCTTTGCTTACCACTATGAAGGGAATTCCTCTTGCATATAATAAGGATATACAGGAGGATAAGGAGGTTGCCTTTGATGCCATGGACACGGTGAAGCATTGCCTGGTGTTGTTTACAGGAATGCTGCGAACCATGAAGTTTAAAAAGGAGCGGATGGCGGCAAGTGCCATGAATGGTTTTACCAATGCTACCGATGCGGCGGATTACCTGGTGGGGAAGGGCGTACCTTTTCGGGATGCTCACGCGATTATCGGAAGGCTGGTATTGTACTGCATTGAGAAGGAGACTTCTATTGATAAGCTTTCGCTGGAAGAATTAAAGGAAATCAGTGATAAATTTGAGGCGGATATTTATGAGGCCGTATCATTGGAAACCTGTGTGGCAAAGCGGCTGACCATAGGAGGTCCGGGTCCGGAAGCCATGAAGGAAGTAATACAACAATACAAAGTATATCTTAACAATTAAAAATATGAGCAGCATCATGTGCGTCAAAGGTTTCACTGATGAAATTATATATGCAAGTCTCTGGCAGACTGTAATTTATACTGCACGTCGAAGCAATTTGCAGTCATGTGTTATAACGAAAGGCCGCCAGCCATATTCTTGCCTTGAGTAGATTTGTAAATTTTGGCGGTCTTGAGTATAGCCCAGATGTTCATGCACTGGGAATATAGTATGCTGCATGGCGTCACATAAAGTCAGGATGAGTATGCAGAGCATGGGAAACAGGAAACAGGGATTCATTTTATGTTGTGCATGGTTATACATTGCGGAAATAGAAAAAAGAATTACCGGGAGGAAAAAAGATGAGCGAAAAATTAAAAGTTGGTATCTTAGGCGGAACAGGTATGGTCGGACAGAGATTTATTGCTCTGTTGGAAAACCATCCATGGTTTGAAGTGACCACAATTGCAGCAAGTCCGCGTTCCGCAGGCAAGACTTATGAAGAGGCAGTTGGAGATAGATGGAAGATGGATACTCCCATGCCGGAACCTGTCAAGAAGCTGGTGGTTATGAATGTGAACGAAGTGGAAAAGGTTGCTTCTAAGGTTGATTTCGTATTCAGCGCAGTGGATATGACAAAAGAAGAGATTAAGAAGATAGAAGAAGATTATGCAAGAACAGAGACACCGGTTGTCTCTAATAATAGTGCACATCGATGGACGCCGGATGTCCCTATGGTAGTGCCGGAGATTAATCCGGAGCATATGGAAGTGATTGCATTTCAGAGGAAGCGCTTGGGAACCACAAGGGGATTTGTAGCAGTAAAGCCCAATTGTTCCATTCAGAGCTATGCGCCGGTTCTTACCGCATGGAAAGAGTTTGAGCCGGCGGAAGTAGTTGCCACCACGTATCAGGCAATTTCCGGTGCAGGTAAGACATTCAAGGATTGGCCGGAAATGGTGGGGAATATTATTCCGTATATTGGCGGGGAGGAAGAGAAAAGTGAGAAGGAGCCTCTGCGTATCTGGGGAAGTATTCAGGATGGTGTTATTGTTCCGGCGAAGAGTCCAATAATCACCTGCCAGTGTATCAGAGTGCCTGTGCTGAATGGACATACGGCAGCAGTATTCGTGAAATTTCATAAGAAGCCTTCTAAGGAACAGTTGATTCAAAAGCTGAAGGAGTTTCGCGGAGAACCGCAGAGATTGCAGCTTCCCAGTGCACCTAAGCAGTTTATCCAATATCTGGAAGAGGATAATAGGCCTCAGGTTACTTTGGATGTGGATTATGAGAGAGGTATGGGCATCAGTGTAGGACGCTTAAGGGAGGACACTGTGTATGATTATAAATTTGTAGGTTTGTCTCACAATACTGTCAGAGGTGCGGCAGGCGGTGCAATTCTCTGTGCGGAATTGTTGAAGGCACAGGGATATATTACAAGTAAAGCGTGAAGTGGAATATCGTAATGTTCAGTAGAGTTTTCGGCTGCACATGGGTTATGTGTCGCATTTTGCGGCAGGCTGTTACAGGAATAATACCGACTGAGAATTCTAAATGCCTGGCATCACGGTTTAATGACCTGTCTGAACCAATATCATTAATTTAAGACGTTTCATCTTGTGTGTTTGATGGTACGGATGAATCGTTCAGGGTTTTGGGTGCAGTTTATAAAACAGCAATTGCTTAGGTTAATGATATTGTGTATGAATTGTGACTGCCCGGCACATAAGCAGATGTGGATTCAGAAGTGGTTCCGAAAAAGCATTCAAGAGGGGCGGAGACAAGTTGAGAGACAATATGAATGAATTAAACTATCAGTTGGAGCAGTTAAAGACCATGAACGAGGAACTGAAGGAAAAGGAAAGAATGTATCAATTGGTCAGCAAGTCGGCAGTTGGTGCATTCCTGTATTGTTCCTTCGAGAAGAGACGGATCTGCGCACTGGGGCAGTGGGAAGAATTTTTTGAGTTTGAAATGAAAGAAATGAATGATATTTTCCAACTGCTGGAAGCAGTGGATGAATCATATGTGTCCAAACTCAGGAATATTCTGTTTCTGGAATCGCAAGGGAAGGAAACTGCCATTGCAGAATGTCTGTTGAAAGATAAGCGTACATGGGTAAGTTTTTGTGTGAGGATATATTATGCGGAGGGTGGACAGCCCACAGATAAGGTAATCTACATCAGTAATATTACGAAATATCGTTCGCAAAATGAAGAACTTACGTATATGGCTTATTATGACAGTATGACAGGATTATATAACCGTAATTATTTTGTACGTCTTTTAAGCGAATATGTCAAAAATGCTTCGGAATATAACCATGTCATCAGTATTATGATCATTGATATTGATGATTTTAAGAACATTAATGACGGCCAGGGCATTATGATCGGAGACGAACTGGTACAGCAGTTTGGATGCTTTTTAAAGGAATTGTGCAGAGGAAACATTATAGCCTGTCATTTGCATAGTGATGTGTATTGTATAGCGATTCATGCGCCCAATCAAAAAGCATGTGTAGAGGTAATATACGGGGAAATTCAAAAGAGGCTGAAAGCACCTTTTAAGCTGAGCAGCGGTAAGGAGTTTTATATTACGGTCAGTATAGGTGTGGCAGAATATCCGGAAGCGGCCACATCTGCTTTGGAATTAATCAATTGCGCAGAAATAGCAGTATTCAAAGGAAAATCTCTGGGAAAGGATGTTATCCATTATTTTGATAGTTCTATTATGGAAGACTTCATGGGAACGATCGAGTTGGAGGAAAAGTTAAAAAAGGCCATTGCCAACCAGAATTTTATCCTGTATTATCAACCGCAGTATTATTCCGGCAGCAAAAAACTTCGCGGTGTGGAGGCATTGATCAGGTGGCAGGATGAGGATTCTCATTTTATCCAGCCGTCCGTCTTCATTCCGGCAGCAGAAAAGAATGGTGCTATCATCCCTATTGGCAAGTGGGTGGTGGAACAAAGTATAAAACAATATGCCATTTGGAGACAGCAGTTTGGGTTTCCGTTTATCATGTCCATTAATATTTCGGCGCTGCAATATAAAAAAGAAGATTTTGTAGAGTCCGTCGTGGGAAATCTGAATAAGTATGGGGTGGCTCCGAATGAAATAGAGCTGGAAATCACAGAAAGCGTGTTGATAGAAGACTTTAATGCGGTATATGAGAAGATTAAAATCTTAAAAGAACACGGTATTAGAATCTCCTTGGATGATTTTGGAACAGGTTTTTCTTCTTTGGCTTATTTGACAAGGCTCCCCATAGATACTTTGAAAATAGATAAAGCTTTTATTGATACGGTTATGACAGATTCTACCACCAGGGTGATCACAGAATCTATAATCCATATGGTAAAAGCATTAAAGTTTGAGTCAATTGCCGAAGGTGTTGAGTATGAAGAGCAATATCATTATCTGGAGGAGATTGGGTGTGATGTGATACAGGGTTATCTGTTTAGCAGACCTTTATCGCCAATACAAATGGAAGTTGTGTTGAAAACGGAAGGAAACCGGGTCGAGTAAAATGGCAAGCTTTGGTGACCACGAGTATAGGGTGTGAATAGTAATTGGTTTATTAAAAAATAGAATGGGAGTCATTGTGGGCAAGAAATTATTTATTGCTGAGAAACCAAGTGTTGCAAGGGAATTTGCAAATGCTCTGAAAATGAATACAGCATCCAGAGATGGATATCTGGAAGCGGATGATACGATTATTACCTGGTGTGTGGGACATCTGGTAACAATGAGTTATCCTGAGGTGTATGATGAAAAGTATAAACGCTGGCGCTTGGATACGATTCCATTTTTGCCGGAAAATTTTAAATATGAGGTTATCGAAAGCGCCAAGAAGCAATATAATGTTGTAAGCTCCCTGATGAAACGTACCGACGTGACAACGATTTATGTGTGTACGGACTCGGGGCGGGAAGGGGAGTACATATACAGGTTGGTGGAACAGATGTCAGGCATCAAGGGCAAGACGCGTCTGCGTGTCTGGATCGATTCCCAGACCGAAGAAGAAATCTTAAGAGGCATCCGTGAGGCGAAAGATCTCAAAGAATACGATAATTTGAGCGATGCAGCCTATCTGCGTGCAAAAGAAGACTATCTTATGGGAATCAATTTTTCACGTGTTCTTACTTTGAAATATGGCTGGGCAGTGAAGGATTATCTGAAGCGTGACCGGGCTGTGATTTCCGTAGGAAGAGTGATGACCTGTGTGCTGGGGATCATTGTAAACAGGGAAAGGGAGATTCGTTCTTTTGTAAAAACTCCTTTTTACAGAGTGCTGGGGAATTTCAGACTGCAGGATAAAACATTTTCCGGTGAGTGGCGTGCGGTGGAAGGTTCGGTTTGGTTTGCTTCTCCAAAGCTGTATAAGGAAAATGGGTTCAAGGAAGAGACAGATGCAAAGGGGTTGATTGCACATTTGGAACAGGAGCCGGCAGGTGTTCCTACGGTGGAAAGCATTTCACGGAAGAAAGAGAATAAGAATCCACCGTTGCTCTATAACCTGGCGGAACTCCAGAACGACTGCTCGAAACTTTTTAAAATCAGCCCAGACGAAACACTGCGGATTGTGCAGGAACTATACGAAAAGAAAATGGTGACTTATCCCAGAACGGATGCCAGGGTACTGTCAACGGCTGTGGCCAAGGAAATACATAAGAACATCGGCGGGCTGCGCGGCTATGGGCCTGCCGGTGCATTTGCTGCGGAAATATTGAACAAGGGAAGTTATAAGGGAATTGCCAAGACCAGGTATGTGAACGATAAGCAGATTACAGACCATTATGCAATTATACCTACGGGACAGGGGTTGAACAACTTAGGAGGATTGCCCGCGCTTTCTGCAAAGGTATATGAATTGATTGTCCGCAGATTCCTGAGTATATTTTATCCGCCTGCCGTATACCAGAAAGTAGCCTTGTGTATCAGGGTAAAAGCAGAACGTTTTTTTGTCAATTTCAAGGTATTGGCAGAAGAAGGATATCTGAAAGTGGCAGCGGTGCAGAAGGCGAAGGAGGGGGCGGCTGCAAAAAGCAGTGTGTCTATGGAAAATGCCGGTGCGGGAGAAGGGAAACAAGGAGGGAATGATGGCAGTGCTGGTGTAGGAAAAAGGGGAGAGAATGCTAACAATGCTGGCGCAGGGGAAGGTAAAAAAGGTGAGAATGACAACAGTGCCAGCGCAGATGAGAATGAAGCAGAGATAAAGTGTGACAGTGAATTTATGGAGCTGCTGAAGGCTTTGAAAAAAGGTGATAAGCTTGCGGTGGATTCTTATGCTGTGAAAGAGGGTGAGACTTCTCCACCCAAACGATATACTTCCGGCAGCATTATCCTTACAATGGAGAATGCGGGACAGTTCATTGAGGATGAGGAACTGCGTGCGCAGATAAAGGGCAGTGGTATCGGTACAAGCGCCACCAGGGCAGAGATTCTCAAGAAATTGGTGAATATCGAATATTTGTCTTTGAATAAAAAGACACAGACGTTGACACCTACTTTGATGGGGGAAATGATTTATGATGTGGTGGGAAGTTCTATCAAAGCTCTTTTGGACCCATCTTTAACTGCAAGCTGGGAAAAGGGGCTGACTATGGTGGCAGAGGGTAATATTACTTCCAAAGAATATATGGACAAGCTGGCAGGATTTGTAGGGCGCAGGACGGAATATGTGAAAGGCTTGAATAACCAGAGAATGCTTTATTCACAATTTCAGAAAGCAGCAGCAAATTATAAGACATAAGGATTGATATAATCTTATCAGTTGAAACAATCGGATATAACAAAGAAGCAGAAATCTGTGAGTGCAACTGGTCAATTGTAAGCCCCGAAAACCAAGGGCAAAACAAATAATCTGGGAAAGGAAAAGCTGATTAGATGGAAATCCACAAAATCACACAAATAAGTGACTGTGGATAGTACCGATGGCTTAGTCGGGAATTGACGACTGTGGAGTGTACACGAACTTGTGAGTAAAGCATACACGATGAAACAGTAACTACAAATCGTGAGATTGTAGCGAATCATCTAGCATATACACTTTTGTATATGTTTTTGGTAGCAGAAGAAAGGTAAAGATGGAAGAGTATAATGATATCATTACGGTTGCAATGCTATATGATTTGAGGGAGACCATTGCGGCAGAGCTGTTTGATGGTGTGAGATATCCCTGGGAGGTGCTTCCTAAGATAAAGGATTTTATCATAAGCCTGGGCAGCAGACTTCCTGAAGATATTTATGAAAAGAGGGGAGAGGATATCTGGGTGGCAAAAAGCGCCAGAATTGCCCCTACAGCTTGTCTGAATGGTCCTTTGATCATAGATGAGGATGCAGAGATCAGGCATTGTGCTTTTGTGCGGGGCAGTGCCATTGTGGGAAAAGGAGCAGTGGTAGGAAATTCTACAGAACTGAAAAATGTGGTATTGTTTAACAAGGTGCAAGTGCCGCACTATAACTATGTGGGAGACAGCATTTTGGGATGTAAGGCCCACATGGGAGCTGGTTCTATTACTTCCAATGTGAAAAGCGATAAAACTCTTGTTGTAGTAAAAGGAGAGGGAATCTCTATTGAGACAGGGCTGAAAAAAATGGGTGCAATGTTAGGGGATCATGTGGAAGTGGGCTGTAATAGTGTTCTGAATCCAGGAACTGTCATTGGCAGGAATTCCAATATCTATCCCACATCCATGGTGCGGGGCGTTATTCCGGCAAACAGTATTTATAAAAAGAGTACGGAAATTGTGGAGAAAACCATAAGATGAATATGCTTTAAAAGAATCCTGAATATGTGAAGTTCATTTGCGTGATTAGATTCTGGCTTTGGCCGTGTAGTTTTTTCAAAAATGACTGGATTTTTTTACCTAAATATGAGAGAATAGGGAGGAATGATATTATTTTATCAATTTATGTCAGATTGATGAATAATAACTTATAGAATCGAAAGGAGATTTCACATGATTTATTCAAAGGAAGTTGAAGAAATGTGTACAGTCGCTCAGGGTGTACATCATGGTTGTGCGCCTATTCCGGAAGAAGCGAAATGGGTACAGGCAAAGAAAGTAGAAGATATTTCCGGTTTGACACATGGCGTTGGCTGGTGTGCGCCTCAGCAGGGTGCATGTAAGCTGACCCTGAATGTAAAAGAGGGTATCATCCAGGAAGCATTGGTAGAAACCATTGGTTGTTCTGGTATGACGCATTCCGCAGCTATGGCTGCCGAAATTCTTCCCGGCTTGACCGTGATGGAAGCATTGAATACCGACCTTGTATGTGATGCTATCAATACCGCTATGAGAGAACTGTTCCTGCAGATTGTATATGGACGTTCTCAGAGCGCATTCTCTGAGGATGGATTGCCCATTGGCGCCGGACTTGAGGATCTGGGCAAGGGATTGAGAAGCCAAGTTGGTACGATGTACGGTACATTGAAGAAGGGGCCTCGGTATCTGGAGATGGCAGAGGGTTATGTTACAGGTATCGCATTGGACAAGGATGATCAGATTATCGGTTATCAATTTGTAAACTTGGGCAAGATGACTGACTTCATCAAGAAGGGTGATGATCCCACAACCGCATATGAGAAGTCCAAGGGTCAATATGGCCGTGTGGACGATGCCGTGAAGATCATTGATCCCAGGAAAGAATAAATTGATAAAGGAGGACGAAGAAAATGGCTTTATTTGAATCATATGAAAGACGTATTGATAAAATTACGGCTGTATTGAACAGCTACGGTATCTCCTCTATCGAAGAAGCAGAGAAGATTACCAAGGATGCCGGCCTTGATGTATATGATCAGGTTAAGAAGATCCAGCCTATTTGTTTTGAAAACGCATGTTGGGCATACACGGTGGGCGCTGCAATTGCAATCAAGAAGAATTGCCGTAAGGCTTCTGAAGCGGCTGCTGCAATCGGTGAGGGGTTGCAGGCTTTCTGTATTCCCGGTTCCGTGGCTGATACCCGTAAGGTTGGACTCGGACATGGCAATTTAGGAAAAATGCTTCTGGAAGAGGATACAGATTGTTTCTGCTTCCTGGCAGGACATGAATCCTTTGCGGCTGCAGAAGGTGCTATCGGTATTGCAGAGAAGGCGAATAAGGTGCGTCAGAAGCCGCTGCGTGTTATTCTGAACGGTCTTGGCAAGGATGCAGCGAAGATTATTTCCCGTATCAACGGATTTACTTTTGTAGAGACTGAGTATGATCCCTATACCAATGAGGTGAAGGAAATCGAGAGAATTGCTTATTCTGATGGTCTTCGTTCTAAGGTAAATTGCTATGGTTCCAACAGTGTACCGGAAGGTGTGGCAATTATGTGGAAGGAAAATGTGGATGTATCCATTACCGGTAACTCTACCAATCCTACCAGATTCCAGCATCCTGTAGCAGGTACATATAAGAAGGAGAGAACGGAGGCGGGTAAGAAGTACTTCTCCGTTGCTTCCGGCGGTGGTACAGGACGTACACTGCATCCGGACAATATGGCTGCAGGTCCTGCATCTTACGGATTTACGGATACCTTAGGACGTATGCACTCTGATGCACAGTTCGCGGGATCTTCTTCTGTGCCTGCTCATGTGGAAATGATGGGATTGATCGGCATGGGCAACAACCCTATGGTCGGCGCTACTGTGGCTGTGGCGGTTAGCATCGAGGAAGCGGCTAAAGAAGGTAAGTTCTAATAAAACACCGAAAAATCAATGTTTTGAGGACTATTGGAGAAATCTGATAGTCCTCTTCCATTTTATGCCATAATCTAAAATCGTGTTTAATTTTGCTCGAAGTCTACAAAACTTTTTAATGTAGACTTCAGATTTGTGTAGACTTGATATGCTATTATTGTTCATTACTTTTTATAAATGGGGGAACAATATGGGCGAAATAATTATCAAACCAAGAACACTTAAAAGTGGGAAGGTGGTATATGAATATGCATTTGAAATTGCATCTGTAGATGGGAAAAGGAAACGCAAAACAAAATCAGGATTCAAAACTAAGCGTGAAGCAAGAGATGCTGGAAAACTAGCACAACAAGCATATGAGAATATAGGACAACCTATTGAACCGTCAGAAATGTCTGTTGCAGATTTTATGGATCAATGGATTGAAAATGACTGTAGATTGTCCTGTAAAGATGTTACAGTAAAAGGGTATGAAAAAAGATTAGATTATATATTAAACCTTCACTTGGAGAATATAAATTAAAATCCATAACTAAGGAGATACTTCAGGCCTCCAGCACGTCCTCCATCTTTGCCACGAATTCTGCCTCTGCTTCTGGAATGCACCATTCCTTTACAAGCCACGGCTTAATTTCGTTTTTTCATGACCTCGCAGACGGTGGTGTCTGTTATGTAATCGACCACTTCCAGACGGATCAGCTCATCCGCGATTGCATGCATAGTCCAGCGCAAGGCTCCTTCCGGCGGTTCCGAACAGGCTATGGCACATATCCTGGCTTCCACATCGCCGGTCACCTTGCGGCGGCGGTTTTCCTGCACTT
>CAMWLE010000079.1 GCA_947175015.1 uncultured bacterium | reverse complement strand
GGACAGCAACAGACGACTTCGCTTCTCCCCTGTCAACTGTCCCTTCCTGTCTGCGCGTAAATCGCTCCAAAGCAGGGGCATTCAATGACACACGCTCCCCACCGCTCTCCGGGCCGGAAAAGCACTTCCTCAAAGCAGATTTTTTGTGCTTTCCCTCTAAATGAATCACCAAACATACCATAATTTCCCCACTGGTAAAGCCCTTCCGAATCAGCACATGACGTACCAATCCCTTTCCGGTGGCCTCATCATATGCACTGACACCATTCTTACGCATATATTCCAAAACACAGTCCAGCACTGCCTCATTTTCCTCAACACCCAGCCAGCAATTTTTATTTGGTATAATAGTATGTGTTCTTCCGGCATAAAAGCCGGCGATCACATTGCCCTCTCTGTCAGTGCCTATGGGATATTGTGCTTTATTGCGGTATCGAAAAGGGTCCTCCATTCCTATGATGGGTTCCATATGGGCATCCACATATTCCGGTGCAAAACCACCTATGCGAATCAGATGGCTCCTTATTTTGCCCTGTTTAAAGGCAAGCTGTTCTTCATAGGCAAGCGCCTGTATCTGGCAGCCGCCGCACTGCCTATGGCAGGAACATTTGGGTTCCACACGAAAAGGAGAAGGTTCCACTACCTTCTCCAAACGTCCATAAGCATAATTTTTCATACACTTAACAATTCTTGCCTCCACAGTGTCTCCCACAATGGCATCTTTCACAAACACCGCAAACCCATCTATTTTTCCGATGCCCTCCCCTTCACTGCCAATATCCTCTATTCTCACTGTGACGAAATCATTTTTCCGAAAATCCATATTTTTCGTATCCCTGCTTCCTTCCACAATTCTATTTCTGGATGTCATGCACAGAAGTAGACCTTAAAACACACCCTTTCCCACGTTGCTGCCTAAGCCAACTCTTCTGCCAATGCCGCCAGTTGGACTTCATTCTCCTGCTTCACAGCCGACAGCAAAGTAACTGTATGTTCTGCAAATGTAATCTCCTTACTTTTCTCAAGCATAGTTCTCATCGTCTTAGCCGCCATGGGCGCCCAGGAACCATTTTCAATCAACCCTACAGTGCGTTTCTGGTAATTGTGTTCTACCAAACGCACAATAAAATCATTCATAAAAGGATTGATTCCGGCATTATAGGTATTGCATGCCAATACCAACTTACTGTAACGAAACGCATCGGCCAATGCCGCTGCCATATCATCCCTCGCCAGGTCATAGGTCGCTACCACAACCCCCTTTTTACGCAATTCCTCTGCCAGATATAATGCGGCCTGCTTTGTATTCCCGTAGATAGACGCATACGCCACAGTTACCCCCTCACTTTCCGGCCGGTAAGAGGACCATGTATCATACAAACCTATATAATATTCCAGATTTTCTTTCAGCACAGGTCCATGAAGAGGGCAAATCATACGAATATCCAGGCCCGCAGCCTTTTTCAGCACATTTTGCACCTGTGCGCCATATTTGCCAACAATACCAATATAATAGCGGCGGGCTTCCTCCGCCCATTCCTCTTCCACATCCAATGCACCAAACTTACCAAAGCCATCTGCGGAAAACAGTATCCCATCCTTTGCTTCGTAGGTCATCATCACTTCCGGCCAGTGTACCATGGGCGCATAGACAAACTGCAGCTTACGTGTACCTAACACAAGTTCTCCGCCGTTTGCAGCAATTACCTGTCTCTCCCCCATCTCCAGAGTAAAGAACTGGTTCATCATTTTAAATGCAGGCGGCGTAGATACTACCTGCGTCTCCGGATATTTCTCCAGAAACAAAGGAATATTGGCAGAATGATCCGGCTCCATGTGCTGAATGACCAGATAATCCGGCTTCCGTCCCTGCAGTGCCTCTTCTACATTTTCCAGCCATTGCTGTCCGAAATCCGCATCCACAGTATCCATCACAGCAATTTTCTCATCCAATATCACATAGGAATTATACGATATTCCATTTGGAACCCGATACTGCCCCTCAAACAAATCAACTTTATGGTCATTGACCCCTACATATAAAATATTATCTACAATCTCCATACACTACCTCTTCCTTTCATTTCTATCTGATAAATGAGCAAATCCGAACATTACAGAAAGACAAACTTCATCGTTGATTTCATCTTTCTGCCACTCAAAATGTGATTCAATATGCTTACATCAAGAAATTAAAATCCTCATGGATACTTCTTACTGTTTCAAACGTGTATACTTTTGATTAACCATAGTTAATGAAAATCTTCATTTCCTTCACACATCCCGCGTTGCCCGCAAATTCGACTCAAACAGCCTGTTATACCCGAACCACCCCTGGTTCTCTTTGTTATTTTCCAGAATCTCCTTGAAAGTCTCCAGTTTGGCATCCGTGTCATCTGCATAGTTTAACGCCAAGGCCTCAATCAATGCCGGAAGTTTCGGTGAGCCATATTCATATTTCCCATGATGGGCAAGAATACAATGCTGCACCTGTGTCAGCAAACCATGAGGAAAGCCTTCAATTTCCTTTGCCTTCTCTGCTATCATCTGAGATCCCATGACAATATGGCCAAGAAGCTGTCCATCATCCGTGTAATCATTTTCCGGGAAAGCCGAAATCTCCCTGGTCTTGCCGATATCATGACACATTGCCGCAGTCAGCAGCAGATCCCGCTTCAACATCGGATAATTACTACAATAATAATCACACAATTTGGTCACACTTAAAGTATGCTCCAATAATCCGCCCACAAAACCATGATGTACGGTTTTCGCTGCGGAAGAATTGCGAAAAGCTTTGGCAAAAGCACTGTCCTTTACAAAAAAGGCCTCCAACAGCTTTCTCAGATACGGATTTTCAATGCTCTGAATCAGTCCCAGAAGCTCTTGATACATTGCATCAATATTCTTTGAACTCACCGGCAGATATTCCTCTGCGCGGTATTCTCCCTCCTGACACACCCGAATTCTTTTCACACTGACCTGCAATGTTCCCTGGAAATTGTTCACATCCCCATATACCTCTATGTAATCCAGGGCAGAATAATCGCCAATCCCCGGATTGTTCGGCTCCCAGACCTTTGCATCTATGGTTCCTGTCCTGTCCTGCAATATGACGTTCTCATAGGGCTTTCCGTTTTTTGTCACTGCCGCCTGCTTATATTTGCACAGGTAGATATCAAATACTCTGTCTCCTTCTTTGAAATCTTTAATATACTTCATTTAATTTCCCTCTCCCAGTTCGATACTGAAACTCATCTCTCTATATTCCCCCTGCTGTACCTGACGCATCACCGCTACCTCCACCGTCTCATTCGGCAACTTTTCCAGCAACGCATTGCTGTAACTCCGATAAGTATTAATCACTGTATCATTCATTCCTGTTATCACATCTCCCCGCTGAATACCTGCCCGCATAGCCGGAGAATCCATGGCAACTTTCTCCACATATGCCCCATAGGGTACGCCGAATTGCTGGTTCGCCTCCCGGGGCACATCCCCGCCGGTAATTCCCATATAGGCAACAGCGCTGGCATTGGACATTTTCTGTACAATTCTCTGCAAGTCAGAAATACTGTAAGCAGCAATCACATTTGCCATGTCAGAATCGGTCTGACTCTTCATGATAACACCTAACATCTGCCCTTTCAGATTGAAGAGCATACCGCTGGCGTCCCTGCTGCCGCAGATATCTGTCTGAAGCTGTCTGTAATTTCTATCTGTCATGCACAGCGTACTTGATGATGTGATCATACCATATCCCATGGAATTACTGACGCCCATAGGACTGCCCAGAGCTATCACCGGCGTCCCTACCAGATTCACCGCATTGGAAGAACCAAATGTCACCACGGGGAAATCACCTTCTACGAATTCTTCCGGCATATCCAGCAAATCCACTGACAATACTGCCAACCCTGTCTCCCGGTCCATTTGCTTCAACTGCGCCTCCACTATCGTTCCATCATAAAAAGTCAATAACAATTTCTCCGCAGACACAAGAAACGAAAAATCTGTCAATATCAACAATTCTCTGCTGGTATTATAAATAATAACACCTGATGACAGACTTCTGCTCTCCTGTACATTTTGAAACCAGTCCACATTGGAGGTCACTGCGGTGACAGTCACCATATACCGATTCATTTTACTTACATACGCGGACAGAGCGCTATACAACTCCGCATAATTCTCCAGGTCCAGGGTCACTTCCGACAGAATCTCCTGAATCTGTTCATCCTCCAGTACAACCCCTTCCGGCTCTGGTTCCGGAGGCGGACTTTCCGTAGGAATATTCTCCGCCAGCATCTCTTCCGGCGACATTTCCTCCTGATCCTCCGGAAAAACCACCAAAGGCGGTTCTTCCGGAGGATAAAGCCAATTATTGAAAACCGGTTCCAATATCAGAAATGTAAAGCAGGCAATCAATCCGAAAATCACCGCCATGGCAGCCGTAATCATGGTCTTCCGAAGCAGCTTTTTCTTGTTCACCGGCTTTACCTTTATCTTTTCACTCAGAAAATCGCTTTGATCTCTCTGCTCCGAATCAGGCATATCTCCTCCTATTCACTTGCCACCCACGGCAATTTGTTC
Source organism: uncultured bacterium (assembly GCA_947175015.1). Classification (GTDB taxonomy): domain Bacteria; phylum Bacillota; class Clostridia; order Lachnospirales; family Lachnospiraceae; genus Acetatifactor. The sequence continues at coordinate 11,075 of CAMWLE010000079.1, read as the reverse complement.
CAGTTCCGCCCTTCAACACCCATCCAATAGAAGTGCATTTCTGGCTGCTAATACATGCGTCCATAAATTCGTTCAAGATTCTACCGGCAAATGCTGTTTTAAACCTGCATTACACATTTCTCTGCAGAACTGTTCCAACACATCAACTCATAAACTCCTGACTGCAAAATTTTTCCCATTGTTTAAATTAACAGGCATCCACTTTGAATACTGCTGCTTCTAAAAGTATACAAAACTCAAGATAAAATGTAAAGAACAATTACTACAACAATTCAGCCTCCGACATAATTGCCATTTGTCCCCCTTGCCAGCCATAGCCCTGTCAGCAGCAATACCGGAAACAATGCACCTGCCAAAATCCCCTTTCTGATATCCTCTCCCAGACAGGCAGAAACCACTCCCACCACCGTAGGTCCTCCGGAACATCCCATATCTCCTGCCAATGCCATCAATGCGAACAATGCCGTACCGCCTCTGGGAATAGCAGCCGCCGCTTTGCTGAACGTCCCCGGCCACATGATTCCCACAGAAAGTCCGCAGACGCCACACCCTATCAAACCAAATATTGGACTTGGCACCAATGAAATACACAAATAAGATGCCACACACAGAATACTGCTCCCCGCCATGAACTTCTCAAGATTTATCTTCTCCCCGTTTTTTCCATAAAATGCCCTGGCACTGCCCATAAGAATGGCAAATACCATGGGGCCCGCCAGGTCTCCCACTGTCTTACTGACACCAAGCCCTTTTTCCGCGAAAACAGACGCCCACTGACTGACAGACTGCTCGCTTGCCCCGGCACACATCATCATGAGCAGAAATACCCAGAAAATCTTCTGTCCTGCCAATTCTTTTATTGTCATCCCCTTTTCACCCTCTTCTATCAGAGAAACCATGGGTACCCTCGCAAATAAAAATGCGTTCCACAGCGGCACCAATGCCCAGATGCAAGCCAACACTCTCCAGCTTCCGATGCCGAACACCTTGAAAAATACTGTCGAAACCAATACCACACCCACATGCCCCCAACAATAAAAAGAGTGCAGCAGGCTCATAGCTCTTTCCTTGTTATTTGTAGGACATGCCTCTACCACAGGACTTACCAATACTTCCAGAAGCCCGCCTCCAACCGCATACAGAACCACCGCAATCAACAGCCCGACAAATGGATCTGCAAGCGCCTGCGGCAATACTGCCAATGTCACCAGTCCCGCCACCACAAAAACATGTGCCGCCATCATTGATACACGATACCCGATTTTATCCACAAAACCTACTGACGCCAAATCCACCAAAAGCTGCAAACCAAAATTAATTGTCACCAGCATGGTAATTTTAGAAAGCGGAATTCCATAGACATCCTGAAACGTCAGAAATAATAACGGTACAAAATTATTCACAATGGCCTGCACAATATAGCCTATAAAACAAGCATAAATTGTGCTTTGATAATTCTGTTTATCTTTCACTCCCATCATCCATCCTCCCAAAAAAGTATAAATTTTTTATCATGGCATTAAAATATTGTATCATAGAAGAGACTACCAAATCAACGGCAGCAGAAAAGTAACTCTTTTAATAACATCCCACCACAGACATGAAGGAAAGACAGGCAGCAAATTTGCATTCACGCTCCAAAAGTGATATAATGCAATTACCAGCCGCCATAAATATCCATCACCGATGTATTGCCCTGACATTTTTATCCGCAAAACACGTAAGTTATTTAACGACAGTTCTTAAATATAAAAAGGAGTACCCAATGAACCAAAAAGTTTTAAAAACCTTAGAATATAACAAAATCATTGAAATGTTGGAAGCAAAAGCCAACTCCGAACCAGGCAAGAAATTGTGCCGGGAATTGTCTCCCTCCACAGACCTGGAGGAAATACGCAGGAACCAGTCTCATACTGCCGATGCCATCAGCCGCCTGTTCAAGTCGGGCAGCACCTCCTTCGGCAACAACCGGGATCTGGGCTATGCCATCAAATCCCTGGAGATTGGAAGCACCTTATCCATACCGGAACTATTGAAAATTGCCGCCATGCTGGATAATGTATCCCGCATCAAGACCTATGGCAAAAGAGAGCATGAGGACATACCGGAAGATTCATTGGATGAATATTTTGAACGGCTGACCCCTTTAACCCAACTGGCCAATGAAATCAACCGCTGCATCCTGTCCGAAGAAGAAATTGCAGACGATGCCAGTCCCAGGTTAAAAAGCATCCGCCGTTCCATGATGCAGACCAACGACAAAATCCATACCCAGCTTTCCTCCATGCTCACCGGTTCCTGCCGCAGCTACCTGCAGGATGCCGTGATTACCATGCGCAATAACCGCTATTGTATCCCCATCAAGGCCGAATACAAAGGCCAGGTAACAGGCATGGTACATGACCAGTCCGCCACAGGTTCCACTTACTTTATCGAGCCCGCCGCCGTTGTGGAGCTGAATAATAAGCTAAGAGAACTGGAATTGGAGGAAAAAGCGGAAATTGAGAAAATTCTTGCCGACTTAAGCGCTCAGGCTGCGGTTCACACGGAAGAATTAGCTGATAATCAGAAAGTCATGACCCTGCTGGATTTCATTTTTGCCAAGGCTGAGCTGGCTATGGATATGAATGCCACGGAGCCGTTGTTCAATGAGGATCATTATATTAACATCAGGAAAGGCCGCCACCCCTTATTAGAGAAGAAAAAAGTGGTTCCTATCGACATCCACCTGGGCAAGGAGTTCGATCTGCTGATCATCACCGGACCCAACACAGGCGGCAAGACCGTATCCCTGAAAACAGTGGGACTTTTTACCCTGATGGGGCAGGCAGGATTACACATTCCGGCGGCGGATCGTTCCGAACTGTCTATTTTCACGGAAGTATATGCGGATATCGGAGATGAACAGAGCATAGAACAAAGCCTGTCCACATTTTCTTCCCACATGAAAAGCATTGTCCACATTTTAGGCCATGCCGACGGCAATTCCCTCTGTCTGTTTGATGAACTGGGCGCGGGAACCGATCCAACGGAAGGCGCGGCACTGGCCATTGCCATACTGAATTACCTTCATGACAGAGGCATCCGCACTATGGCTACCACCCATTACAGTGAGTTGAAAATTTACGCCCTTTCCACCTCCTTTGTGGAAAATGCCTGTTGTGAATTCAGTGTGGAGACCCTGCAGCCCACTTACCGCCTGCTCATCGGCATTCCCGGCAAGAGCAATGCCTTTGCCATTTCTTCCAAATTAGGGTTGTCAGATGATATTATCAATGCCGCCCGGGAACAGATAGGCAATGAGGATAAAAGTTTTGAAGATGTGATTGCCGACCTGGAGCAGAGCCGCATTACCATTGAAAAAGAGCAGCGTGAGATTTCCCAGTATAAGGAGCACATCCGCACACTGGAGGAACAACTACGCCAGAAAAATGAAAAAATTGACCAAGCCAAAGACCGCATTCTGCGAGAGGCAAACGAAAAGGCACGCGACATCCTGCAGGAGGCGAAAACCTTTGCCGACGAAACCATCCGGGAGTTCAACAAAGCGGCTGCCGGAACAGATATCAGGGAACTGGAAAAGAAACGCCAAAAGGTTCGGGACAAAATCACGGAGAAAAATAATCGCCTGTCCGTTGGCGGCAGCGAGAAAAAACAGCCTGTCAAAGCCTCTGTTGACCCTAAGAAACTGAAAAAGGGGGACAGTGTGAAAATCGTTTCCATGGGTTTAAAGGGCACCGTCAGCACCCTGCCCGATGCCAAGGGCGCATTATTTGTACAATGCGGCATTATGCGTATCCAGACAAATATCAAAGACCTGATTACAGTGGACGATATGGGAAGCACCTCTCCCACTCCACGACGTTCCGGTTCCGGCTCTTCCAAAATGAAAATGGCCAAATCTCTCTCCATCTCCACGGAAATCAATCTGCTTGGCAAAACGGTGGATGAGGCTCTTCCTGACCTGGACAAATATCTGGATGATGCCTATCTGGCACATCTGCCCAGTGTCCGGGTGGTACATGGAAAAGGAACCGGTGCCCTGCGCAATGCCGTCCACAATCACCTGAAGAGATTAAAATATGTAAAAGAATACCGCCTGGGTGAATATGGAGAAGGTGATGCCGGTGTCACCATCGTCACTTTTCAATAGGGCATTTCTTCCCATGCCATCGACAGGCCATTGAACTTTCAAAGTAATAAAATAATAAAGCAGGAGCAGTACTGATATGGTAAGCAAGCAGAAAATTTTAATTGTAGATGATGACAACAATATTGCGGAATTGATATCCCTCTATCTGACAAAAGAATGTTATGAAACAATGATTGTAAATGATGGGGAGTCCGTCATGCCCTCTATAAAAAGCTTTGTACCCAATTTAATATTACTGGACGTCATGCTGCCAGGTATCGACGGCTATCAGGTATGTCGTGAGGTTCGATCCAAATCCACCATTCCCATCATTATGCTTTCAGCAAAAGGGGAAATTTTTGACAAAGTTCTGGGTTTGGAACTGGGCGCCGATGATTACATTGAGAAGCCCTTCGATTCCAAGGAACTGGTGGCAAGGGTCAAAGCAGTGCTGCGCCGCTATAAACCAGCGAATGCCGCTCCTGAGAATACCGATGAAAAATGTGTGCAATATCCGGATTTATCCATTAACCTGACCAATTATTCCGTCCTCTACAAAGGACAAACCGTAGATATGCCCCCGAAGGAATTGGAGCTGCTCTATTTTCTGGCCGCTTCTCCCAACCGCGTTTTTTCCAGAGAGCAGCTTTTGGATCAAATCTGGGGATACGAGTACCTGGGAGACACGCGCACCGTAGATGTACACATCAAACGCCTGCGTGCCAAGATCAATGACCACGCAAAATGGAAAATTGCCACCATCTGGGGCGTCGGGTATAAATTTGAGGTACTTAATTTATGAAAAAAACCCTCTATTTGAAATTTTTACTGGCATATTTTATCTTCGGCGTGTTCAGCTTTATCATTGTCACTACCTTTGTACCCAGCATTACCAGGGAACAATTAATTCGTGAGAAAGCAGAAAACCTTTATGTAGAAGCAGCACTTATCTCCAACACCTATGCTCTTGGATTATATACCAGTGAAACAGACCTGGAAACCGTGAAGACACAATTGGATTCCCTGGCGGTCTACCTTGATTCCATTATCCGCATCATCAATCCCTCCGGACGGCTGGTGTTGGATACCAATGAACCTTTAAATGTAGAGGACGTGGTGATGATCGAGGATTTTGATCCCACCATCACCAGCGGCTCTTACTACACGGTCAATCGTTTTTTTAACAATTTTGATTCGGATATGTTGAGTGTGTTCGCCCCTATTACTTACAACTACATGGTAAAAGGGTATGTGGTAATCCATTGTGATATGAACGGTATTCAGGAATCCTGTAATAGCCTGCTAAGCATTTCTTACATTACACTGGTCATTTTGTTTCTGCTCTCCCTGATCATCCTGATATTTTTTACCGAAATTGTATATGTACCTCTTAGGAAAATCACTTATGCTACGGAGCAATATGCCAACGGTAATATGCACTACGAGTTTCAGGTAGAAAGCGATGACGAAATTGGTTATCTCGCTGCCTGTCTGAATTACATGGCAAGCCAGATTGCCGGTGCGGAAGACGATCAAAAGAAATTTGTGGCAAATGTATCCCATGACTTCCGCTCTCCCCTGACCTCCATCCGGGGCTATCTGGAAGCCATGATCGATGGCACCATTCCTCAGGAGATGCATGAAAAATATCTGAACATTGTACTCAATGAAACAGACCGGCTCACGAAACTGACTAACAGCCTGCTCTCTCTGAATAATCTGAACACAAAGGGAATGCTTTTAGACCGTACTGACTTTGACATCAACAGCGTAATCCGATCCACCGCCGCTTCTTTTGAAGGCACCTGCAGAAAAAAAATTATCGCCATTGAATTAATTCTCACCGACGAGGAAATGTATGTATACGCCGATATAGAGAAAATTAAGCAAGTGCTCTACAATCTGCTGGATAATGCCATTAAATTCAGCCACCACAACTCTGTGATTAAAGTAGAAACATCTGTCAAGAAAAATAAGCTCTTTCTATCTATCAAAGATACCGGTATTGGCATTCCCAAAGACGACCTGAAATTAATCTGGGATCGCTTCTATAAGTCCGACCTCTCCCGGGGTAAGGACAAAAAAGGTACCGGTCTTGGACTGTCTATCGTAAAAGAAATTATTAACAGCCACAGCGAACATATTAATGTCATCAGTACGGAAGGTGCGGGAAGCGAGTTTATTTTCTCCCTGCCTTTATCTGCGAAAAACGAAGAAGATGACTGATTCTGCCTGCGATAAGGATGTGTGGACAATCCCACACGTCCCGCAGCGGCATCTTTCTTCCGTATCACCTTCATCCATAATCTCATTACCCACATCACTTTTGATTCCTCTTGGCCGCATATGACCTGTTTTGTACACGAATACTGTTACCGACAACGCTTCACATCTCTTTCGCCAACATCATAGACTGCTTTGTCCATGAATCCCATAACTGACAACTACTCACATTTCTTTTGGCAGCGCATGCACTGCTTTGGTTCAAGCTTGTTACTGTTAATACTTTACATTTGCTATCTATCAAAGCCTGCCTGGAAAGTTCTCACCAGTTCCAGATTCTCATTTGTAATAATAACATCCGCTCTCTTTCCTGGCTGCAAAGAGCCCACCTGGTCATAGATACCGATACTCCTGGCCGGATTCATAGTCGCAGCGGCAATGACTTCCCCCATAGGGATATTGAAAGACACTGCCATACGCATGCAATCATACAAATTACTGACGGAACCGGCAATGGTGCCATCTGCAAGCATTGCCAGTTTACCATTTACACTTACCTGCTGCCCGCCCAGGTCATATACACCATCCCCCATTCCCGTTGCCCGCATGGAATCGCTGATTAACACGATTCTTCCGTGAAAAAGCTTAAAAGCCGCACGCACCATACTCTCGTGCACATGAATACCATCACAGATTAATTCGGCCATACAATGCGCATCCTCTGAAGCCGCACCAATCAATCCCGGTGCCCTATGCCCCATCGGCATCATAGCATTAAATAAATGTGTCACCTGTTTGGCACCTGCTGCCAGCGCCTCCTTCGCCGTGTCATAATCTGCACTGGTATGCCCCAGAGAAATCACAACCTCCTTATAGAGCTCCCTGATGAACGCCATTCCCTTCCTTCGGGCATTTTTCCTTTTATCAACGCTATCCTCTCTTCCCCTGACAACATCCCCTCTTTCCCTAACAACATCCCCTCTGTCTCTAACGATACCTTCTCTTTTCCCTTCCCCAATCACATTCGGATTATCCCCTGCTTTCCAATCCCCATTTGATATCAAGCCGGGTTGTCCCCCTTCTCCGCCAGGCGACAATGTCACCACACGGATTTTATTTCCACATGCCTCATTACATTCCCGAAAGAAATCCACATCCGGAAGCAAAATACACTCTTTTCTGTGCGCACCGCTTTTACCTCTGTCCAGAAAAGGCCCTTCCATATAAATTCCTGCCAAATGTGCCATTCCCTCACCATCCTGCCATCCCTTCATCATCCGAAAGATATGGAGTAACTTCTCCTTCTCCAATGTCATGGAAGCAGGACAATAAGAGGTAATCCCATGCGCAGCTTCATAGGCAAGTATCGTCTTCAAACCTTCCACACTACCATCGGAAAAATCACATCCCATGGCCCCATGACTGTGAATATCAATTAACCCCGGAAGCACCAGAAGCCCTTCCGCATCTACCACCACAGCATCCGTAACCTGCTCCCGACGCTCCACAATCCTTCCATTTTCAATATACAAATCCCTTTTTGCAAACTGTTTATCTTCCTGATAGACCCTACCATTTCTAATTATCATAAATGCCTCCTCCCCCTCCTGCTATCTGCCGGAATCTTATAAGCTTCCGCTTCACAAATCTTTTATCATAAAACCTTCTTACTTCCCCATCTTCTTCCCCATATATTCTACACTACCCATCATAAGAAGACAACCAAATTATCATATTGACGAACTTCTCATAAAGTATTATGATATAATCTGTATTGTTTGGGGAAACAGGTGAAAATCCTGTACGAGCCCGTCGCCGTGAGGCATTATTTTATATTGCCAACCTTACCGGATGCCGCAATCCGGGAAAATGTCATTGGAACAAATCCGAGAAGGCCGGTAGGCAAAATGCCAAGTCGAAATATCCAGACATTACATCCCCTGTTTTTAACTGTTCGGAGATACATTGTTATACAATTCCCAGAAACATTTTATCACTGAACCATAACCGCGAGCGCCGGTCTTTCAGGGAATATAAAAATGAGAAGGAGATTCAACATGCAAATGAAAAAAAGACAATACTTCCTATCATTGCTCCTTTGTATGATGCTGATTGCGGCTACAGCACTCTTTACAACTGGTTGTAATGGTACGGATACGCCCCCATCAGGAGCAAATTCAACACAACAGACCAATGTCAGCCAGTTAGGTGAAGGCAGCATGAAATTTGACTTTACCGTGGTGGACAAGGAAGGCACAGAAACCACTTTTGAAATTCACACGGACAAAGAAACCGTAGGTGAAGCCCTGCTGGAAGTAGGTTTAATTGCAGGCGAAGATAGTCAATACGGACTATATGTAAAAACAGTCAACGGCATCACAGCAGACTATGATAAAGATGGCGTGTACTGGGCATTTTATATCAATGATGAATATGCCCTCACAGGTGTTGACTCTACAAAAATAACAGAAGGAGAGCATTACTCCTTCAAGGTGGAATGACAATGAAATTAAACACAAAGGAAATGGCTGTGTTTGCAATGCTTGGTTCCATCATGTACGCCTCCAAGATTATCTTGGAGGCTGCACCCAATATCCATCTCCTCGGCGTATTTACTGTTGCTTTTACAGTAGTATACCGTAAAAAAGCTCTATACCCGATCTATATTTATGTAATTCTAAACGGCATTTTCTGCGGCTTTGCCACCTGGTGGATTCCTTATCTGTACTTATGGACCATCCTGTGGGGTGCAGTCATGCTCCTTCCCCGGAACATTCCCAAACAGCTTCGTCCCCTTGTGTATATGGCAGTCTGTGCCGCACATGGCTTCCTATACGGAACACTGTACGCACCTGCACAAGCTCTTCTGTTCGGACTAAGCTTTCAGAAAATGCTTGCCTGGATTGTGGCAGGACTTCTCTGGGACTGTATTCATGGCATCAGCAACTTTTTCTGCGGAATTCTGATTGTTCCCATCATATCAGCTCTGCGTCTGGCCGACAGAATTACAGAAAATCAAGGGGGAAGCCATCAAATATAGTAGTTAAGATTTTCAAATCTGACAGTACATCCAGACTTGAGAAAAAACAGGAAGACAACAGTGCCCTAAACCCGCTTCCCAAAGGCAGCGTGCCGCCTTGCGGGTTTGACACACTGCTGTCTTGCACCCTCCAAGCTCTCATGGAGGTCACTGAAAAAGTAGTTAAATATATGCGAGCTGGGGCATTGCATGGAGTTTATTATGAAGACCGCCGGCCTGCATTGCGAAATCTTACAGATTTAATGTGGTAGGTGACACCTTATCTAAAATAATCATACCGTCAAAGGTATCCTTTGGAATAATCTCCGTGGTGTATAATGACTTCATGAATGTAACGGCCGAGACATTCAACGTGGTTATTCTCTGTTTCTCTCCCATAACCTGACCCCATTCATTGTCTCCGGCAGCCACCCCAAAATCAATATAATAACGACCTTCCTCACACGCTCCTGCCAGTGCATTCAAAGAATTCCCATTTTTCACAGTCAATTCTTTAAAACCGTCATCGGTCTGAGAATTGAACACAGTTACTTCCGCATCCGTTCCGATGGCAAAATAACGATCGCCTAATTCTTCCGCCAACAGTTTGCCAAGACAGTTATAATTTGCAATGTTAACCTTTCCAATATGTCCGTTGTGTCCATTAATAAAAATAACACTGCCATCCCCATGCTCTATCAGCCATTTTACCTTTTCCGCCATATAACTGTCCCGCACCTCATTATATTCCTGATCAGACTTGCGGATATTACAGCAGTTATAAATACTGACAGCACACTCCCTGGCAAATGCAAAGCCCTCATTGCCAAAGACCTCCACAATGCCATCCTTTGCTCCATCTACTTCCTGTATCAGACTTTCCGCCATTGACATTCCCTGCCCGAATGCCTCCGCACTGATGTCAAACATATCCTCATCATTCAAAAATGCCAAGTCAGCCTCATACGCTGCACAGACAGCCGGAGCAGCCTGCTCCAGGATACGGAAAACATACTCCTTGCTGTTGTCCGCCCACTGCATATCCATCCCATAAAAATGCAGGTCTTCCCCTTCCTTGGCCGTCTCATTATAGGTCCGCATCCACTCGATAAGTTCTTCCATTTCCCTTGTGCGATAAATCCGAAATCCGATAACCGCCGCGGCTTCTTTTGCTGTTCCTTCTCCCCCATGAATATAGTCATCCACCTTCAATGCGCTTCCAAAATCGCCCTCTATGACAAACGTCCGGCAACCATTATTCTGAACAAGGGCCTTGAACACCTCCGCCTTCAACTCCTGATATTCCTTTACACCATGGCTCGCCTCCCCCAATCCTACTACACACACATCCTCTGAAACGGTAATGGCGCCTATGTCTGTCTGTGCCAGTGTCAAATCTGCGGACACTGTGCTGTTGCCGCATCCACCCAGTAGTATGGACAGGCAAAGCACTGATGCTATGATTTTTACACTGAATCTCATTTTTATTCCTTTTCCCATTTTACTCTCCTCCACATAATTATCTCTATTTTGCTCTCTTTGAACTATATTAACTATAACATAATAAGGAAATGCAAGCCATTGATTCAGCTTACATTTCCATATAATTACTTACGATTTTGTAAGGTTTGAGTAGATTTTATTCACTTGACATAAGTCTACATATCCCTGCAAATCCCTGTTTTTCAGCATTTTTCACAT
>CAMWLE010000078.1 GCA_947175015.1 uncultured bacterium | reverse complement strand
ATACCACGAGGGTATATAAAGAAATCGGGAAATATAAAGTCGGGGAATTATATGCAGGAATATACATTATACTTCAAATTTTATGCAGTAGGAACACTTTTCCGAAAAGGGAGTTTTATAATGGGCTTTCCTTGAGTGTGAATTGGCAATATGATGTTTGAAGATGGCAGGGAGAATAGTATATGATTAATTTATATGAAGTAGCTGAGACAAACAAGATGATTACCAAGGAAAACTTGGATGTGCGTACCATTACATTGGGGATCAGCCTGTTAGATTGTATTGACTCTGATTTGGAGAAACTGAAAGACAACATTTATACAAAAATATATGAAGCTGCCAAAGATTTAGTGAGGACAGGTGATGAAATAGCAAGGGAATTTGGTATCCCTATTGTAAATAAGAGGATTTCAGTTACACCCATTGCCCTGATTGGAAGCGCCGCCTGCAAGAATGAAGCGCATTTCGCAGAATTGGCGCAGACTTTGGACAAAGTGGCCAAGGATGTGGGAGTAAATTTTATTGGCGGCTATTCTGCGCTGGTGAGTAAGGGGATGACTACAGCGGAAGAACTCTTGATTCGTTCTATTCCTTTGGCACTTTCTACTACGGAGCGGGTCTGTAGTTCCGTGAACTTAGGTTCCACCAAGACAGGGATCAATATGGATGCGGTGAAATTGATGGGTGAGGTGATTCTGTCAACAGCAGTTGCCACAAAAGAGAAGGACTCCCTTGGCTGTGCAAAGTTGGTGGTATTCTGTAATGCTCCGGACGACAACCCGTTTATGGCTGGTGCGTTCCACGGTGTCACCGAGGCAGATAAAATTATCAATGTAGGAGTCAGCGGACCGGGGGTGGTCAAAACCGCATTGGAAAAAGTACGTGGCGAAAATTTTGAACTATTGTGCGAAACCATCAAAAAGACTGCATTTAAGGTCACGAGAGTGGGACAGTTGGTTGCACAGGAGGCATCTGCGCGGCTGCATGTACCCTTTGGGATAGTGGATCTGTCCCTGGCGCCCACGCCGGCAGTTGGGGACAGTGTGGCTGATATTTTGTGTGAAATGGGTCTGGAATATGCAGGAGCACCCGGAACCACGGCAGCATTGGCCTTGCTGAACGATCAGGTAAAGAAGGGCGGTGTGATGGCTTCTTCCTATGTAGGGGGCTTAAGCGGTGCGTTTATTCCGGTCAGTGAAGATCAGGGTATGATTCATGCGGTACAGGCTGGTGCGCTGACACTGGAAAAACTGGAGGCTATGACCTGTGTATGTTCCGTGGGTCTAGATATGATTGCGATTCCAGGAGATACGAAGGCGTCTACAATTTCCGGTATTATTGCGGATGAAATGGCAATTGGCATGGTGAACCAGAAGACTACGGCAGTGCGTATCATTCCGGTCAGCGGCAAAGGTGTGGGAGAAACAGTGGAATTCGGAGGTTTGTTGGGGTATGCGCCGATTATGCCGGTGAACCCATTCTCATGTGAGGCATTTATTAACCGGGGCGGAAGGATTCCGGCCCCTATCCACAGCTTCAAAAATTAGTGTGGCTTGCATCTCACAAAGTACACATACATCCCAGGAAAAGCAGTTTTCGGACACACCACCAGGATAGTATCAAAAATGATATGTCATGTTCAGACCTAATGATATAATTACGTTGTTACAATATGATAAGCGGCTGTGAACATTCATTGATTGCAGCCTGTCCGGACTGTGCTGCGGCTATCCCTTGATAGAGTTCACCGGACAGAATATCCTGGCTTAAAAGTCTGTAGGCGTCTGCTTCCAGACTTTTTTTTGCGTCGGCAAGTTTGGTTACGAGAGGAATGGAGGCATGTTTTTTCACGGCATTAAGCAGTGGTGCGGCGGATTTGCGAAATCCCAGCACTCTTGCATAAGGAATGATATCCATACTTTGTCCTGAATTCATATCTTGCTTTTTTATGTCATCTTTTTTTATGGCAAGTAAAATATGCAGCAGGCATCTGCTGATTCTGGTATAGGTCATATCCTTGGTTTTCAATAAATCACAAAAAGCGTCAAACCCGGTAAACTGTCCCAATAGATTTCTGATGCGGTTTGACAGGTCTTCCGATACATCCAGATATTGTTCATAACCTGATTCTTTCTCCATAAGCAATTTATAATACAATGCGGCAGAAAAGCTGTCGGAACGCATCAGGGGATGCTCTTCCAGATAGCGGATGAGTATTGCCCCGGCTCCGGCCGGCAAATGGTGGAGCAGCTTTTGGGGACTTTTTCCGGCATAGAGGGCGTGGCGGATGGCAAGAGCCGAACTAAATTGTGTTGTCATCTGACTGTTATGATAGTCAGAGCCCAATCGGGTAATCGCCACAGGAATCATTTGGCTCTGGCATTGGAGAATGGCCTTGCAATACTCGATTCCAAGGATATTGTTTGGGGAGGAAAAAATATCTTTATAGTTTGTTAAAAAAGGATAGGATTGTATCAACGCTTTGGTACGGGCGTGTGGATAAGAAGCCCCCTGGCGCAGAAATTCCTTCAATGCGGCGCGGTAGGCATCTGACTCATGTAAAATAAGGGCGGCGATTTCCGGCAGTGATATGGTATTTGGATGTCCGGATTTCATGGATTCGCTTCCAAAACAGAGGTGCGTGACCACACCAAGCTTATCTAAAAGGGATACGGCGCCGGCAGCAAAATATTCCGCGCTGGCGGTGGCATATAATACAGGAAGTTCCAGTACCAGATCTGCACCACAGCACAGTGCCATTTCTGCCCGTGTATGCTTGTCTATTATGGCAGGGGCGCCGCGCTGGACGAAATCTCCGCTCATTACGATCACTGTATAGTCTGCTCCTGTGAGGCGTAGTGATTCCTCCAGATGATATTTATGTCCCTTGTGGAAGGGATTGTATTCTGCTATGATTCCGTTTACCTGCATATGAATTACCATGCCTTTCTGTGACCCGGTACCTGATATAGTATCATTTATTTCTGTGTATTCTGTTTGCCAGTATGCAATTAGAGTCTGCATATAGTTAGAATCTGCTGGTTGGAAATGTAACAAATAGTTTACTGAAACCGGGGATTGGTAAATTTGTCCTTGTTTATTTTTACCATTTTTAGTATAATATAGTTATCGTAGTTTGTTAAGTGAAAAAGGGGTATAAGCAGCACATTTTCGCTGGCCAAACGATTATAAAATATTTAAAATAGCGGGAAAACCGCCGGAAAGGAGAATGGATATGTCATATATTGACACGATTAAGGAGAGAGCCCGGTTGGATAAGAAGACAATCGTATTGCCGGAATCCAATGACAAGAGGACTCTATTGGCTGCAGCTAAGATTGTGGAGGAGGGGATTGCGAATATCATCATGGTTGGCAATGAAGAGAAGATCATGGATGGTGCCGGATGGTTGGAGGTAGACTTAACCGGTGTCAAAGTGATCGATCCTGCCAATACTGATCAGTTGGATAAATATGTAAATGTCTTATATGAGACCAGAAAAGCCAAGGGCATGACGGAGGAAATGGCAAGGGAGATTCTGCTGAAGGATTATCTGACATTCGGGATTGTCATGGTAAAGGCAAATGATGCGGACGGCATGGTTGCCGGCGCCTGCCATTCCACAGCGGATACGTTGAGACCGGCATTGCAGATTTTGAAGACGGCTCCCGGAATTAAATTAGTTTCCGCATTTTTCGTGATGGATACCCAGTTTAAGGATCAGGGAGAAAATGGGGCGTTTCTGTTTGCTGACTGTGGTTTGAATCAGGATCCTACGGCAGAAGAGCTGGCAGCAATTGCTGAAACCTCTTATAGAAGTTTTAAGTCATTGATCGGTCCGAAGCCTGTTATCGCTATGTTGAGCCATTCTACCAAGGGCAGTGCAAAACATCCGCTGGTGGACAAGATGGTGGAAGCTACCAGAATTGCAAAGGAACAGTATCCTCATCTGACTTTGGATGGCGAGTTGCAGTTGGATGCGGCTTTGGTGCCCAGTGTTGCAAAGTCCAAATCTCCCGGCAGTCCCGTGGCAGGTAAGGCGAATGTACTCATATTCCCGAACCTGGATGCAGGCAATATCGGATATAAGCTGGTGCAGAGATTGGGTGGGGCGGAAGCTTATGGTCCCATGCTTCAGGGTATTGCGAAGCCTGTAAATGATTTGTCCCGCGGCTGCTCCTGGCAGGATATTGTGGGTGTGGTGGCGTTGACAGCCGTACAGGCGCAATTGGTTTAATGACGTTCAAGAGAGATAATAATGGAAATTTTGAATATTATTCAGTTAATAAAGTCGGAAAGGAAGAATGGAAATGAAAGTTTTAGTGATTAATTGCGGGAGTTCATCCTTGAAATTCCAGTTGATCGACTCTGAATCTGAACAGTGTCTTGCGAAAGGACTCTGTGAGAGAATTGGTATTGAGGGAAGTATGATCACATATTCACCTGAGGGCGGAGAAAAAGAGAAGACCGTAACTCCTATGCCCGACCATACAGAGGCGATTCGCCTGGTGTTGGAGGCTCTGACCAATCCCAAGACGGGTGTGGTAAAGAGCCTGGATGAAATCGGCGCCGTAGGTCATCGGGTTGTACATGGCGGAGAAAAGTTTGCGCAGTCTGTGGTGCTGAATGATGAGGTTATGGCTGTGGTGGAAGAGTGCAATGATTTGGCGCCTCTTCATAATCCGGCTAATCTGATCGGTATCAATGCCTGCAAAAAGTTGATGCCCAGTACTCCTATGGTGGGGGTGTTTGATACAGCATTCCACCAGACCATGCCGGAAGAAGCCTACATGTATGGTTTGCCGTATGAATATTATCAGAAGTATAAGATTCGGAGATATGGTTTCCACGGAACCAGCCATTCATATGTTTCCAGGAGGGCAGCAGAAGTTTTGGGGAAAAATTATGAGGATTTGAAGATCATTGTATGTCATTTAGGAAATGGCGCCAGTGTTTCTGCAGTGAAGAATGGTAAATGCGTGGATACGTCTATGGGACTGACACCGTTGGAAGGTCTGATCATGGGAACACGTTCCGGGGACATTGATCCTGCCATTATTGAATTCCTGGCACATAAAGAGGGCAAAAGCATTGATGAGATTATGGCAGTATTGAATAAGAAGTCAGGTGTGTTAGGCCTCTCTGATAACCTTTCTTCCGACTTCCGTGATCTGGAGGAAGGCTATCACAAGGGAGATGCCAATGCCATTCGTACTTTGAAGACTTATTGTTATCGGGTGGCAAAATATATTGGCTCTTATACTGCTGCCATGAATGGAGCGGATGTAATCTGCTTTACAGCAGGTGTAGGTGAGAATGCTGCTCTGGTACGTACCTTTATATGTGAATATCTTGGATATCTGGGCGTAACCATTGACCAGGAAGCAAATAAAAAGCGTGGAGAGGATATTGTGATTACCACGCCGGACAGCAAGACCACTGTGATGGTGATTCCTACCAATGAAGAGCTTGCTATTGCAAGGGAGACAGTGAGACTGGTAAAATAGGTGAAATTATAGTGAGCTGATGTTCTATACATTTTGGGTGCATTTGATGCCTGAAGGATGACAGGTTTCAAATGCGCCTTATTTGAATGAAATGAAGGATGAGAGCATGGGAGAATTATCTAAATTACCTAACATAGGGAAAGTAGTAGAAGAACAATTGAACCAGGCAGGAATTTATACGGAAGATGAGTTGAAAGCGGTCGGTTCCAGACAGGCATGGCTGGAAATACAAAAAAGAGATACATCAGCCTGTATACATAGGCTATTGGCATTGGAAGGAGCGATTCGAGGGGTGAAAAAGACTGCACTGCCGGATGAAGTAAAAACAGAGTTGAAAAGCTTTTATGAATGGCATAAAAAATGAGAGAAAGAATGAAATTCTAATGAGAAAATATAGTTTTGATACATTTTAGAAACTTTTATGATACATAAGTACTTTAAAATCAGTAGGACATAAGGAAATTCAATACTCAGTTTGTGAGTGTATTCGATGAATGGAAGTTTTTTGGATACTACACAATGATAAGACACATGGGTTACAAGCAGTATAATGACATAAGAAGAACAGGAGAAAAATAGATGTGGGACGAAAGAAAAATCAGAGCAGGTAATCATATGGCACGAAAAGGGAACAGCTTTGGAAAGAAACAGCGTATAATCTATCTATCGGCGATTTTTTTACTGCTTTTCATCAATGTTGTATTGCTCTGCAAGATGCAGGTTCAGATGAAAAATATTCACACTACATTGGCAGCGGTATTAGATGAACTGGATATGTATCAAGAGAATAGTGATACTTTGGGACCAGATGCACAACAGGACGCAACAATACACGATGAAGGGGTACATGATTTAGGAATTTTCAGTACGACGGATTATGTGGCGGAACATGGTGTGACAGGGAACGATACAAGAGGGCATGACAGAACAGAATCCAATGCAGCAGGACAAAGTTCCATACACTCTGGCTCTGCAGGATATGATGCCGCAGCAAATGGTACGCCATCGGATGATACAATGCAGGTACCGGAAATAGATTATGTAAATTTGTGCGGGCTGTCCGAAGTTGAAGTGCCTGTACGCAGAAGTCGGGCGGAAGCGTTGGTGCGGTTGAAAGAGCTGGCCAAAGAGGATGAAATCATTTCCGATATCTATAAAAACAATAGAGCCTATTCGGATAATATGATTACAGCACTGGCAAATAATCCGGAAATGGCAGATTTTGTAGCGGGATATCTGGAGGCACCGGCGAAAGCTACAGGAACAGGATTGACAGAGGGAGAAAAAGAACAGGACTATCCCCTGTTTCTGCAATGGGACCCAAGATGGGGATATGCGGAATATGGAGATAACAGCAATATTGGTTTGGCAGGCTGCGGACCGGTATGTCTGTCCATGGCGCTTTATTATCTGTTGAGAGATGAAAGTATCACACCGGACAAAATAGCAGAATATAGTATGGAGAATGGATATTATGTGTCAGGGACGGGAACAGCATGGTCTCTTATGACAGATGTACCTGCCAAATATGGTGTGGAAGTGAACCAGCCGGGGGTTTCCGAGCAAACAATAAAAAAGGCGTTGGATCAGGGAGATATCATTATTTGTTCCATGAAACCGGGAGATTTTACAGCAATAGGGCATTTTATCGTTATTTATGGATATGATGAAAATGGTTTTCAGGTCAATGATCCTAATTGCGTGGCCCGCAGCAGGGAACAATGGCTTTTTGATCAAATAGGGAAACAGATAAAACATATTTGGGTTTTAAGTGAAAAAAAACTTGACACAGGAGCTCGAGTAGAGTATTATAAATAAAAAATTGAATGATTGCATAAAACCGTAGATGTGGAGATAAAAACAGAGCATGCACTTACAGAGAGACCGGATGCTGAGAAAGGTCAGGAACGCAGGCTGTTAAATGGACCACGGAGGGCACAGGGAACGAAGCGGAAGCTTTTAGTATATTGTGACGTAAGGCACACGTCAGTTGCCAGGGATATGATGGTATCCTGATAAGGGCACTTATCAATGAGGATCAGCAGAGAAATTGTGATTTTCATGGAATAAGTGAAGCAAGGTGGCACCGCGGGAATGAACCCGTCCTTGACAGAATGAGATATTTTGTCATGGACGGTTTTTTTGTGTTTACATATCTGCGGAACTGGAATAAATCAGCAGATATGCAATTGTCCCTAGATGGATTACTGGACGCAGTCCCTTGGCGGCCAGAAATTCATCTCAAGAGTTTGGGAGAATTGCATATCTGCGGAACTGGAATAAATCAGCAGATATGCAATTGTCCCTAGATGGATTACTGGACGCAGTCCCTTGGCGGCCAGAAATTCATCTCAAGAGTTTGGGAGAATTGCATATCTGCGGAACTGGAATAGAAAGGAGTAATTTATGCGAATACAACCTTCACTGGAAGAATGCAAGAAATTGGCAGAAGAAAAATACGGGGTAATTCCTGTAAGTACAGAGATTTATGCGGACATTACAACCCCCATAGAGGTGTTGAAAATTCTGAAAAATGTCAGTAATCATGTTTATTTGCTGGAAAGTGCCGCGGCAGATAAGCGATGGGGAAGGTATTCCTTTCTGGGATATGATCCTTTGATGGAGATTACTTGTTATAATGGCATGGTATCAATCAAAACATCATTAACTACACGAACAGTTTCGGAAGATATCCGCATCCATATTCGGGAGATGATGGAAGAAAACCGCAGTCCCAAGCTGGACTATCTTCCTTCCTTTACCGGCGGGTTGGTAGGTTATTTCTCCTATGATTACATCAAATACAGTGAACCTACATTAAAGCTGGACGCGGAAGATGAAGAAGGATTCCAGGATGTGAATTTGATGTTATTCCACAAGGTCATTGCTTTTGATCATTATAAACAGAAGATAATTCTGATTACGAACATTAAAACAGAAGATGTGGAGGCGAATTATAACAAAGCAGTGATGGAGCTTGAAGGGATGAAGCAGTTGCTCCACAAGGGGAAAAAGGCGGCAGATATACCATTACGGCTGAAATCTGATTTTAAACCTTTGTTTGATGAAGCATCCTATTGCCGGATGGTTGAACAGGGAAAGCATTATATCAAGGAAGGGGATATTTTCCAGGTAGTGCTTTCCAACAGGCTGGAAGCGGAGATGGAAGGCAGTCTGCTGGATGCCTACAGGGTATTGCGAACCACCAATCCTTCACCATATATGTTTTATTTTTCCGGAACGGACGGAGAAATCGCCGGTGCAAGCCCGGAAACCTTGGTAAAACTGGAAGATGAGCAACTATATACTTTTCCGCTGGCAGGCACCCGTCCCAGAGGTGGTACGGAGGAAGAAGATCGAAACCTGGAAACGGAATTGCTGGCGGATGATAAAGAGAGGGCGGAACACAATATGCTGGTAGATTTGGGGCGCAATGACATTGGCAAGATTAGCAGGGTGGGTACGGTCAAAGTAGAGAAGTATATGTCTGTTGAACGTTATTCCCATGTAATGCACATTGGTTCCACCGTCAGCGGCTTGCTGCGGCCTGACAGAGATGCCTTGGATGCAGTGGATGCCATTTTGCCGGCAGGAACTCTTTCAGGGGCGCCCAAGCTGCGTGCCTGTGAGATAATCAATCAGTTGGAAAATAATAAACGGGGAATTTATGGCGGTGCCATCGGATATATCGCTTTTACGGGGAATCTGGACACTTGCATTGCCATACGGCTTGCTTTTTCCAAAAACGGCAAGGTGTTCATCCGGTCGGGAGCGGGTATTGTGGCGGACAGTGATCCCAAAAAGGAATTCAGGGAATGTATCCAGAAGGCTGCAGCAGTGAAGACTGCCATTCAGAAGGCGGAGGGAGGTATGGAACAATGATACTGTTGATCGATAATTATGATAGTTTCTCCTATAATGTGTATCAATTGACAGCTTCCGTGAATCCGGATATCAAAGTGATACGGAATGATGAAATGACAGTGGAAGAAATAGAAGCGCTCGCACCTTCTCACGTGATTCTGTCACCGGGGCCGGGTAAGCCGAAAGATGCAGGGATTTGTGAGAAAGTGATTCGGCACTTTGCAGGGAAGGTTCCTATCCTTGGTATTTGTCTGGGGCATCAGGCAATCTGTGAAGTGTTTGGCGCCAGGATCACTTATGCGGGACAGTTGATGCATGGGAAGCAATCCGTTGTGAGCCTTGACACGAACAGTACACTTTTCAAAGGTATGGAAAGGAAAACTACTGTAGCAAGATATCATTCTCTGGCCGCTGCAGCGGATTCTATGCCGGATTGTCTGAACATAACTGCATTGGCCGCCGACGGAGAGATTATGGCAGTGGAACACAGGGAATTCCCCATTTATGGAGTACAGTTTCATCCGGAGTCTGTATTGACACCAGATGGATACCAAATGATGGAAAATTTCTTCCAATACGCAGGGAACCGCAGCGAAAGAAGCGACACTGGTACTGAAAAAGCAAAGTGTCTGGATGTTTCAAAGAAAGTGCAAAAGGCGCAGAAGGCTATGATTCAAGAAGCAATTATCAAATTGACAAATAACGAAGATATCGGTTATGAGATGGCAAAGGGCGTAATGAATGAGATTATGAGCGGTATAGCTACAGATGTGCAGAAAAGTGCCTATTTGACGGCGCTGAGTATGAAGGGGGAGACCATAGACGAGATAACCGGTTCGGCAGAAGTGATGCGGAGTCATGCACTTCCTGTAAATCATGGAATGGAAGTAATGGAGATTGTTGGGACAGGTGGAGACAGTTCCAGTTCCTTTAATATCTCTACCACAGCAGCATTGATCATAGCAGCGGCAGGGGTTCCTGTTGCAAAACATGGCAATCGTGCAGCCAGCTCTAAATCGGGTGCAGCAGACTGCCTGGAAGCTTTGGGGGTGAATATTGCAGTGGAGCCGCAGCATGCAGCAATGCTTTTGAAAGAGGCAGGTATTTGTTTCCTGTTTGCCCAGAAATATCACACTGCCATGAAATATGTGGGACCAGTCCGAAAAGAGCTTGGAATTCGCACTGTGTTTAATATTATAGGTCCCCTTACCAATCCGGCCAATCCTGCCATGCAGGTCATGGGCGTATATGATGAGAGCCTGTTGGAGAGCATGGCACAGGTACTTTCCAACCTGGGTGTGAAAAAGGGGATGGTGGTATATGGCCAGGAGAAATTGGATGAGATATCGGTCTGCGGCCCTACCAGTGTATGTATGTTTCACAATGGACAGTTTAAAAGAGAGATTTTTACGCCGGAAAGTGTTGGCTTGAAACGCTATGGAAAGGAGGAATTGCTTGGGGGAAGTCCGGAGGAAAATGCTGCCATTACCAGAGCAATTCTTGCAGGAGAAGAGCGGGGAGCGAAAAGGGACGCAGCAGTGATCAATGCCGCTGCAGCATTGTTTGTAGCAGGCAAAGCCCGTGGTATGAAAGAAGCCGTAAAGCTGGCGGAGGAAACAATTGACAACGGCAAAGCGACAGCACAGTTGGAACAATTCATCAAATTAAGTATGAAGAGAATGAATGATATGTGATCGAAAGTTATGAAATGGTATGAGGAATCAGAGATGACAATATTGGACGAAATTGCAGCGAAAACAAAGGACAGAATCGAAGATATAAAAAAGTCTCTTTCATTGGTGGAATTAAAGTCTCAGGTAAGGGATATGGATTGCAATGCAGATTTTCCTTTTCAGCAGGCATTGGGAAGGAAGGGAATGAGTTTTATCTGCGAGGTGAAAAGGGCTTCCCCTTCCAAGGGGGTCATTGCGGAACAATTCCCTTATGTGGAAATTGGAAAAGAATATGAGAGAGCCGGGGCAGATGCGATATCCGTTCTAACAGAACCTTTTTATTTTCAGGGGAAAAATGAGTATCTGAGTGAAATTCGCCGGGAGGTACAGATTCCGTTGCTGAGAAAGGATTTTACAGTGGATGTATATATGATTTATGAGGCGAAAAAGATAGGAGCCGATGCAGTGCTGCTTATCTGTTCCATCCTCTCACCCATGCAACTGGCGGAATATATAGGGGTTGCTGAGGAGCTGGGGCTTTCAGCTTTGGTGGAGGCGCATGATGAGACAGAGATAGAGATGGCATTGAAAGCAGAGGCGAAAATCATTGGTGTGAATAACAGGAATTTGAAGGATTTTTCTGTGGATATTGCAAATTCTGCCAGGCTGCGTAAAATGGTGCCGGAGGAAATTCTGTTTGTGTCGGAAAGCGGAATGAAGACAAGGGAGCACATTGTCAGGCTTGAGGAAAATGGCACAGATGCCGTATTAATCGGAGAGACTTTTATGCGGGCAGAGGATAAAGCAGAAATGCTGATGAGATTGAGGGGAAAAGTGTGAAAAACGCAAAGGCAGCGTTTTTTACAGATTGTTTGTGCCGCTGAGGTGACATAGCGGGAAAGTGTGAGGATATGGGTGAGACAAAGATAAAACTTTGCGGAATGTTTCGGTCAGAGGATATTGTATATGCCAATCAGGTAAGGCCGGATTATGTGGGATTCATTCTTACGTCGGGTTTTCGCAGGAGCATCACAAAGGAACAGGCGGTACAGTTTCGGCAAAAGCTTGATCCTGAGATACCGGCAGTTGGTGTATTTGTGGATGCTCCCTGTGAGGAAATATTGTCATTTATTGAAAAGGATATTATCCAAATGATACAGCTCCATGGGAAGGAGACAGAAGAAGATGTCATGGCGCTGAAAGTCTTTGGAAAACCTGTAATCAAAGTCATAAAAGCACAAAAGAGACAGGATGTGGAAGCGGGATTGGGGGCGGCTGCAGATTATTTGCTGTTTGACAGCGGCACCGGAACAGGACGTGTTTTTGATTGGGATTTGCTTACGGAAGTTCACAGACCATATTTTCTGGCAGGAGGATTGCATGTGGGAAATCTGAAATCTGCCATTGCAAGGCTGCATCCATATGTGGTGGATGTAAGCTCCGGTGTGGAGACAAATGGAGTCAAAGATAAAGCGAAAATGCAGGAGTTAGTGGAGTTAGTGCGTGGAGGAATAGAAACAGGGTAATTGTAAATAGAAATGTAGTAATTACAGATAGAAATGTAGTAACACAGATAGAAATGTAGTAACACAGATAGAAATGTGGTAACTACAGATAGAAATGGGAAAATCAACACAGAAAAGGAGTAGAAAATGAGTAAAGGACGTTACGGGATACATGGAGGACAATATATTTCCGAGACGCTGATGAATGAATTGATTCATTTGGAAGAGTGTTATGAACACTATAAAAATGATCCGGAATTTCAAAAGGAGCTTGATACACTGAACAGGGAATACTCTGGCAGACCATCTCTGCTATATTATGCAGAGAAAATGACAAAAGATTTGGGTGGGGCAAAAATTTACTTAAAAAGAGAGGATTTGAATCATACAGGTTCCCACAAAATCAACAATGTGCTGGGGCAGGCGCTTCTGGCGAAGAAGATGGGGAAGACGCGAATTATTGCAGAGACCGGAGCAGGGCAGCATGGCGTTGCCACGGCTACGGCAGCGGCATTGCTGGGGATGGAATGTGAGATTTTCATGGGAGAAGAAGATACAAAAAGGCAGGCGTTGAATGTATATCGTATGGAGTTGTTAGGAGCAAAGGTACATCCTGTTGCATCCGGCACACAGACGTTAAAAGATGCAGTAAATGAATGTATGAGAGAATGGACTAACAGGGTGGGCGATACCTTGTATGTGCTTGGTTCCGTTATGGGACCGCATCCTTTTCCTATGATCGTCAGAGATTTCCAAAGTGTAATCAGCAGGGAAGCCAGAGCGCAAATCCTGGAAAGAGAAGGACAGCTTCCGGCAGCAGTGGCAGCCTGTGTGGGCGGCGGCAGTAATTCCATGGGAGCATTTTACAATTTCATTTCAGATAAAGAAGTGGAATTAATCGGCTGTGAGGCGGCCGGCAAAGGTGTGGACACGGCTCGGACGGCGGCAACCATTGCCACAGGCAGTCTGGGAATCTTTCATGGCATGAAATCTTATTTTTGTCAGGATGCCTATGGACAGATTGCACCAGTATATTCCATTTCCGCCGGGCTTGATTATCCCGGTATCGGACCGGAGCACGCATATCTGCATGATATCGGAAGAGCGCAGTATGTTCCTGTAACGGATGATGAGGCAGTGGACGCATTTGAGTACATTGCCAGGATGGAAGGGATCATCTGCGCAATCGAAAGCGCCCATGCGGTGGCACATGTGATGAAAATTGCGAAAAACTATCGTCCCGATCAGAGTATCATTATCTGTCTTTCAGGGCGTGGAGATAAGGATGTGGCAGCAATTGCAAGATACAGGGGGGTAGATATCCATGAATGATATGCGAAATAGTACACAGAATAATTCAAGGAATAATGCGATGAATAGTGCAAGAATTGATACACAGAATGATATGCAAACCAGAAACAAATTGAGCAAGGTATTTGACACGCCAAACAGGAAGGCATTTATTGCATTTCTGACAGCCGGAGATCCCACGGCGGACTGCACAGTGGAGTATATTCTGGAGATGGAACGGGCAGGGGCGGATTTGATAGAGATAGGAATTCCGTTTTCGGATCCTGCTGCAGAAGGTGTGGTTATTCAGGAGGCAAATATTCGTGCATTAAAAGGCGGTATAACTACCGATGGGGTATTTGAGATTGTCAGAAGGGTAAGAGAGCATTCACAGATTCCGCTGGCTTTTATGACCTATGCAAATCCCGTATTTCATTATGGGTATGAGAAATTTTTTACCAAATGTGAGATGTTGGGAGTGGATGCAATTATTATTCCAGACCTTCCCTTTGAGGAAAAAGAAGAGATGGAAATACCTGCCAATGCGCACCATGTAGCACTGATTTCCATGGTAGCGCCCACTTCAGAGAGCAGAATTCAGGCAATCGCATCGGAGGCCCAAGGATTTATCTATGTGGTTTCTTCCATGGGTGTTACCGGTGTCAGAAGCGAGATTAAGACGGATGTGGGCGCTATTGTGGAAAGTATCCGCAAGGTGACGGATGTGCCTTGTGCTGTGGGATTCGGTATCAGTACACCGGAACAGGCAAAGGCTATGGCGCAGATATCGGACGGGGCTATCGTGGGCAGCGCCATTGTGAAAATCATAGCAAAATATGGGGCGGAAGCCGGGCCAGAACTATATCATTATGTGAAAGCCATGAAGGATGCGGTGGCAGAATGTGTGTGAGAAAGGAAAAATGAAGCGCGTTATTCGGGAACAATATCCAAGGAGAGCAGCTAAGATTGGGCTTGTGAATATGCTGTTTTCATGATACAATCTGTGGTATATATTTTGATGCTGTCAACAGCTTGCTATGTGCCCTAAGTGCATAAAATTATGGTATTTTGTTTTGAAATCATAGTATGGCAGGGATTCATCAGGGACGCAGCGGGCATCGGGCATCGGGCATACAGAGATAGCGAATCAGATCCGAACAACGGACGAATTGCTGCAGAATATCCCTGAGAGGGATAAAGTAGATTTACATTTGGTGTGATTGGACGGAGGTGCAAAATGGCAAGGACGGTGGCAATAGGTATTCAGGATTTTTCGGATTTGATCCGAAAGAATTATTTTTATATCGACAAAACATCTTTTATCAGGGAATGGTGGGAAAGCGGAGACAGTGTTACCTTGATTGCTCGTCCCCGCCGTTTTGGGAAGACATTGAATATGAGCATGATGGAACGGTTTTTTTCCATAGATTTTGCAGGGCAGGGGGAATTGTTTGAGGGACTTGAGGTTTGGGAGGATGAAAAATATCGGAACATTCAGGGGACATATCCAGTCATTAGCTTTTCTTTTGCTAATGTGAAAGAAAGGAATTATCCGAATAGCAGGAAAAAAATCTGTATGCTGCTGACGGAGTTATATTCAAGGAATTCGTTTTTGTTGAAAAGCCCGGTGCTGGAGGAAAAGGACAGGGAATTTTTCAGGCGGGTTTCTGCGGATATGGATGATGTGGATGCCACAATGGCAATCAATTATTTATGTAAGTTTTTGTATCAACATTATGGGAAAAAAGTGATCATTCTGCTGGATGAGTATGACACTCCCATGCAGGAAGCGTATGTAAACGGATATTGGGATGAGTTGGTTGCTTTTATCAGGGGGATATTTCATTCCTCATTTAAGACAAATCCATGGCTGGATCGCGGGCTGATGACGGGAATTACCCGAGTTAGTAAGGAGTCTATCTTTTCCGATTTAAATAATCTTAAGGTAGTGACTGCAACATCGGATGAATATGCCACTTCTTTTGGGTTTACGGAGGAAGAAGTTTTTGCTTCGTTGGAAGAATGCGGACTAGGGAAAGAAAAGGAGCTGGTGAAGAAGTGGTATGATGGTTTCATATTTGGAACCCATAAGGATATTTACAATCCGTGGTCGATTTTAAATTTTCTGGATACCGGAAATTATAATACTTATTGGGCAAACACCAGCTCTAACAGCCTGGTAGTGAAGCTTCTTAGAGAAGGGAGCCGCAATATAAAGGTACAGTTTGAGAAATTGCT
>CAMWLE010000077.1 GCA_947175015.1 uncultured bacterium | reverse complement strand
CCTGCACCGGCATTTCCATCAGGTACATTCGTCCCTTGGTCTGTACCAGCATTTCCATCAGGCGCCTTTACTCCTTGGCCTGCACTGGCATTTCCACCAGGTACATTCGTCCCCTGGCCTGCACCGGCATTTCCCTCCGAAGCCTCCATTCCCTGGCCTGATATGGTATTCCCGCCGGACATCCCATCTTGGCCAGACACCACATCTCCTTGTGCCTGAAAATCTCTTTCAGCATTTCCTTCCCCATCCTGTGCCCACAACTCCCCGGAACCATCTGCAGATATTATCCCCGATTCCTGATCCGGCGACTCTTCCGTAACAGACCGCTCTGTCTCCACGTTCTCTGATTTTATTGTCTGCGCATTGGTTCCATCCGCAATATGCCCACAGCCAGACACACCCCATATAAATACACTAAAAAGGAGAATATATGCAATACTTCTCCCTGCATACAGATTATTTTTACTTTTCTTCCTCTTTCTCACGTTATCTACCTTCTTCAGTCCTGCTGATTATCCAATCCCGGCAAGTGCCATGCCTCATTTTAATGATACTGCCCACATCAATCCATCCCTGCAGTACCATCCACCGGCAGAGATAATACAAGTCCCTGGGCTTTGCTGTTAATTCCGCATTTTCTGCCAATTGCCTGCATGATATTCAATTTATCTTCCTTCCGGGCAAGAATCAAGACAATCTCTCGTTCTGACTGGACACTGATACCCCAAAATTTTAATTTATCCTCATTTCCGGCCCGCCTGCTGTGGAATACAGTGCCTCCGGTAGCGCCCACAGGCTTGGCTGCATCCATAACCTCCTCACTGAACCCCTGATTTACAATCGCCATGATCATACTAAATTCACTTTCTGCCATATCAGTCTCATCCCTTTCCGAACGTGTCTGTTCATCTCCTGTCTGCAGCACTTCAATCATCTTCACTATTTGGGCGCTTCCGCTGGACATGGGAATGGTAAATGCAATCCCGCTGTTGGGCATCCCAAGATGAAGGGTTTTCTGCAGCTTTTTGAGCATCTTATCTGCAAACAGCTTTGGCAGCATGCTCATAAGAATATTCTTCTCCACTCCGCCCAGGCCCAGCATATCCATGATTTCACTGGATGCGGTACCTTGCGCATGAAAAATATGCTGTATGGGGACATCCCCCTCTCTGAATAATTCCGCTCCTTTATTCACTAATTTTGGTGTAGCAATAAGAAATAACATTCTAAAAGCCGGCTTTTTACTGCCTGTCATTTTGATAACCCTCCTCGAAGTCGATGATCTCATCCATAGCATCCAGGACACCTGTTTCCTGAACTGCGGCTTTGTCTGCTGCCCTCAGCTTGTATTGATATAACATACCCATAATCTGCACAGCAATCAACGGAGTCAATGCCACCAAAGCCACCACGCCAAAGGCATTTGCCATTAGATTGCCGCCAACTGCATCACAGGCGCCAATACTCAGTGGAAGCAGGAAAGTAGTGGTCATAGGACCGCTGGCCACCCCGCCGGAGTCGAATGCAATACCTACGAACATCTTCGGCACAAGCCTTGACAGAACCAATGCAATGACATAACCCGGTATGATAATCCAATAAATAGGCAGCTCTGTCAACACACGCAGCATTGCCAGGCCCACACTGACAGAAACGCCGATGGACAGGCAGCGATTCATGGATTTTGCAGATACCGCACCATTGGTCACACTCTCAACCTGATGATTCAAGACCTGAATCGCAGGCTCAGCCTTTACAATGTAATAACCAATCAACATGCCTATGGGTATCAACAGCCACTTCCAGCTTGCGGAAGCAATGTCATTACCAATAGAAGACCCCACAGGCGCAAACCCTACGTTGACCCCACAGAGAAAAAGCACCAACCCAATATATGTATATAAAAATCCCACCGTGACACGGGTTACCTGCCTGCGTTTATACCGATGACTCAACGCCTGAAACAGCACAAATACGCCCACAACGGGAAGGAGCGAAATCATTACTTCTCTTACATAAGGGGGCATACTGATCAGAAATTCCCAGATAACATCACGGGTTGTAGAAACGTTAGCTACAGCCGATGCCGTATATGCAGCCTCTGTAGGTCTGAAGAACAGTCCTAATATCAATACGGCCAAAACCGGCCCCACACTGGAAAGCGCAACCAAACCAAAACTGTCGCTGGACGCATTCTTATCACCTCTGACAGAAGCCAGACCCACACCCATTGCCATAATGAATGGCACTGTCATGGGACCTGTTGTAACACCGCCGGAGTCAAAAGCAACCGCCAGAAAATCCTTCGGCACCAGAAATGACAGCCCAATCAAAATCACATACAGTACAATCAATATGGTGGAGAGATTTATCTGAAACAAAATCCGCATAATAGCCAATGCCAGAAATATTCCCACCCCCACTGCCACAGTGAGAATTAGGGTAAGATTATCAATGGAGGGAACCTGCTGTGCCAACACCTGCAGATCCGGTTCCGAAATCGTTATGATCATTCCCATAAAGAAACCGATGAAAAACACCAGAAAAATATTTCTTGTCTTCGATATCTGGACACCGATACCTTCGCCCAAAGGTGTCATTGCCATCTCTGCGCCAAGCTGGAAAAATCCCATTCCAATGACCAACATCACCGCACCCACAATGAACATAACCATTGCCCCTATATCAACAGGAACCAACAGGATACTCAACAGCAGCACAATACCTGTTATGGGCAAAACGGCAGAAAGAGATTCCAGTATTTTCTCTTTAAGCTTTTGATTCATACAACACCTTCCTTTTTACATACTTCTCACACTTCCCATACCCTTTACAGTCTTAGAGAAATTCCATTTCATTCATCCTTCCACATATCTGCCGCAAAATACATCATAGCCGCCCATGTGTACAAGGGATAGTAATTCCCTCTCTGATCCCGCCCGTTTTTCAGGATTGCCAACGCCTCTGACTTTGTCAAAAGCACAAATCCATCAAACTGCTCAGAACCCTCTGCGCCTTCCTGGGATAAGACTGACAAATCTTCAGGATGTAATCTTACACACACAAGCGCATTGCTCTCATCCGTCATTCCCGGTGTAGAAAACAACAAGGGATTTACGATTGTAACACAATCCCCCTCCCTTACCTCCAATCCTGTCTCTTCTCTGATTTCCCGAACCGCAGCAGAAAGTACCGGCTGCTCTTCCTTTCTGTCTTCCTCATCTATCAACCCGGCCGGTACACTCAGCAGAAAACGGCCTGCGGGATAACGGTATTCATAAGAAAGCAACAGACGCGGTTCATCCCCCGGCATATCCAAAATGACAATACAGCTTACCGCATCCGGAAGCATCCCTTTGAAATCACTATCCGATTTCACCGCTGTCAAGTCCTCCAATGTGCGCCTGGTGGCATTATAATAATGCTTTCCCGGTGCATATTGCAGATCAAACACACGAAGAAATGGAGAATCAAATAAGGTTTCTATCTTTTCCCTGATGATCAATGTTTCTTTCTTCATTCTATTTCCCCATTTATCAGTTTTGTAATACAATGTTCCTAAATACTATTGTATCCGGCCATACCATTCACTGTCAAGTTTAACTTATAAAAACAGTCCCCGACATAAAAAATCCCCTTAAATAGATTTTGGTTATTTACCTTGTCTACTCAAGGGGTATCATATCATTTCAGTTCCTATATGCCCTCACACTGTTACTATATTTAATTATACGCCCTACTCCAGCTTCCCTTGGCCTTATGCCGCATCCGATTCTGCACTGTCGTCCGGTTCCACATGAAGCACAGATGGCTTGTACCATTACTCCCCTTCCGTCATACTCCCTTTTTCTATTTCTGGGCAGTCCCTATCCCAACAGGCTCAATATCGTTTCCTGCTGACGGTTCGCCTGCGCCAACATAGACTGTCCTGCCTGCAACACAACATGATTTAGAAAAATGACATTATAACTTATATAAGAGATTAGATTATAATATACATCGGCATAATCTGCCGCTTTCATTAGTACTGAATATAACTTTTCTGCACAAATTCTCCTGTCAAATAGTACTGAAATCCTCTCGACAAGCCACGGAAATCATTATATAATGTTATCATTATTAATATGCATAAAGTGCGGAATGGAGGCAGCAATGGATAAACTATTATTAACAGCATGCCAGAATGGACAAAAAGGTGTTGTAATGGCATTTTTGAAAAAAGACGGCATCAATGTAAATGCAGTGGACGAGATTGGATTTGCCCCGCTTCACTATGCCTGCAAAAGAGGCTATCGGGACATTATAAAGCTGCTCTTGGACAAAGAAGCAGATGTAAACCTGATTTCCAACGAAAGCATTACCCCGCTCCATATGGCGGTAACCTCCGGCAACAAGGAAATTGTAAAACTTCTGACAGATGCCGGTTCAGATATCAACGCCACCGACAAAGCCGGGAAGACGCCTCTCATCTATGCTGTAGAGGCCAAAAAAGCCGAATGTGCCAGGTACTTAATCGAATTGGGCGCGGATACTTCTCTGAAGGATAACCAAAACCATACGGCTCTGGATTATGCAAATGCCCTTGGCATGGTACAATTGATCGAAAGCATGGCAAAAGAGAATTCCGGAAATGCGGATTCTTTTGGCAATACGCCCCTCCATCAAGCCTGTCATAACGGACAGGGCGAAGTGGTGAAGACCATGTTGGCAAAAGGGGATATGGATATCAATGCTCGAAATGACGATAAAGAAACCCCACTCTTTCTCGCCGTAGCAAATGACAACATCCTAATCGCGGAACTTTTGCTTGAGGCAGGGGCAGACACCAACATCTGCGGCGGACGTGGCAGCAATTCCCCCTTACATATTGCTGCTGCCAACGAAAATGAACACCTTGTAAAAAGTCTCCTTTCTCATGGCGCAAAAATTGATGAACGCAATGAAGATGGTGAAACTGCACTGATCATAGCAGCCATGAAAGGCAATAATTATATTGTGGGGACACTCTTAGACCATGGCGCAAACTTCACCTATGCGGATCAGGATGAACACACAGCGCTTTACTATGCAGCAGAAGGCGGCTATAATGACATTACGGAAAAACTGCTCATTGCCGGGGCGGAAAACTAATGCAAAACTGCACTTGCAGGAACGGAAAACCAAGACAGAACTGCACTTGCATTACAATATCGGCTACACAAATACCTCGCAGCTTGCTGCGGGGTATTTGTGTGTCATCACAGTACTTCCGGACAGGAATCAGTCCTGTTGCAAAATATTTTCTAAATTTGGTTGACATTGTAGACCACTTATGCCATAATTAAGTCTACAAAGTAGACTACTTTTAATGATAAGCTTATTCAAATGTTTGAAGAAAAGAGGGAAAAGATGTCAGAAAATGTAAACTTAACAAATGCAGAATGGTATGTCATGGAATGCCTGTGGGAGAAATCTCCGCTTCCCAGCAGAGATATTGTAGAACAGCTCAAAGAAACGGTAGGTTGGTCTAAAAGCACCACTTTGACCATGCTCAGCCGCATGACAGCCAAAAAAATGATTGCCTGTGACGAAAGCCAGAAAGCACGTCTCTACACCCCATGTATCAACCGTGACGAGGCAGCAAGGGTAGAAACAGAGAACTTTCTAAAACGGGTATACAAGGGCAGCATAGGAATGATGATGAATGCCTTAACACAAAAACAGGAACTGACTGATGAGGATTTGGATGAATTATACGGTATTTTAGACGAATACAAGCGGCGACTATAGCAGGATCCATCCTTACAACGTCCGGACAAATGTTCGTCTGTAAAACAGCCGGAAATTTGTCTCTGAATTCATGGCGCTGGAAGAATGGATGCGTCACTGGAAAAGAGGTGTTTTTATGAATATGATTGAATGGATTACTACATCCTGTATATTACTTGCTATGATATCTGCAATCAGACAGATTTTTAAGGAAAAATTATCAGCAAGACTCCGATATGGCATATGGCTTATCGTCCTGATCCGGCTGCTTCTTCCGGTTTCACTTACAGGCAGTAACATCAGTGTGCTGAATTTGTTTACAGAAGGCTTGCAAAGTATGCAGCAAGACCAGCAGCCGGTAGTATCTTCCCCGGCAAATCCTAACGAAAAAAGTACGGAAGCACAGGGCACAAATGGCAGCCAGAACCAAACGGAGACTGTACTTTCTTCCAACATCCCTAACCCGGACTCTCAAAATACAGATGCGGGCAATGCGGCGGACAGCATATGGAAAAAGGCCTTGACTGCAATCTGGATTGTCGGCATGGCAGTATGCGGCCTGGCGTTGGTCGGTTCCAATCTGATATTTATGCGGAAGCTGCGCCGTTCACGCCAGTTAATCCCATCCCACGAAATCAGCGCCCTGGAACATGACAGACCCTTACCAGACCATATTCCCGTCTATGTTTCAAAACTGGTGAACACCCCCTGCCTGTTTGGTCTTTTCCGACCGGCGATTTATATCCGTCCGGAAGATAAGTACAACCAAACCAACCTGCCCTATATACTAAAGCATGAATATACACATTACCGGCATTTAGACCATATCTGGGCATTCTTCAGGGGAATCTGTCTGGTGATACATTGGTACAATCCGCTTGTCTGGGCGGGAGCATATTGGAACAGGCAGGACGGGGAACTTGCCTGTGACGCAAGCGTTTTGGCAGGCATGAAAGATGAAAACCGACTTGCTTACGGCAAGCTGCTGATTGATCTGACCAAGGGAAACCGTCCTTACGGTGATATGCTGTGTTGTGCCACTACCATGTCCGGAGGGAAAAAGAATTTGAAAGAACGCATCAGAAGAATTGCGGAACATCCCAAGTTATTCCTTATCCCTACCGCAATCACCATTTCCCTCTGTCTGACAGTATCCTGGGTGACCTTTACTGTTGCAGATGAAAGCGAACCGCAGGATATTGATATTGAGACAGATTTTGAAAGTGCCGAGAAACTGGTCAATGTAATGTATGCCGATGTAACCCATGATGGCGTGGAGGATGCCATTTTTACAACTGTGAAGTTTTTTGCGGATGACGAGGCCGCACTGTCAGTAGATGAATTGCTGCGAAGCTTTTCCACAGTCACCATGGTGAGAGTATATGACGGAAATACTTTTTTCAATCGTTATTCCGCTGACAAAGAGTACTGGGCACAGCTTGCCCTTGAGGGAACACTGACCAACAAGATACAGTCCCCCACACCCCAGGAAGCATTATGGGAAAGAGAACTTGGTAATCCCCATGTAACCAATGGATTGGTATTTCTGACATGGCAAAATGGAGAGGCTTACCTGCTGGATAGCTCTGCCTGGATCGGCCAGGGCATCGGAGACTTCTCCTATGAAGTTTTTTCATTGGATACCACTGGTACTGTTTCTGAAAAAGACAGTGGACACCTAAGTTTCAGCCAAAGCAACTTTTCACAGGAAAAATGGGAAGATATTTTCCCCATTCCCGACATGCTCGCCTACACAGAACAGATTGCGCCATGGATAGAAGAAAGCGTTGCCGTGGCCGTTATGGATGTGGGATATGAGCCGTTGGTCAACAGACCCGGGCAAAATGATACCATAAAACCTTTGGAAATCTGGAGGGGCTTTCTTGCAGAATCCCCCACCAGTATGGAAGACCTGGAGGAAAAGCTGGAACAGATGTTACAGTTCTTGATTGCAGAGGACGATTTATCAGAATCCGACAGCAATTCTTCTTCCATAGAACATTCATTGGATGATAGTTCCGTTATGATGGGTGACATATCACTTTCCCTACATGAAAACAAGCAGGACATTTTTGCCAAACTGGATGCTGCCGGTGTGAGTTACAGTGAATTCCAACCCGATAATCCGGAGAATGCCAAATATGATTCTTGTTATAACCTTTGGGGTATGCAGCTCTATTTTCTGAACGATGAATGTGTCCGTTTGAGAATATGGAATTTCGGTTCCGAAGGTTATGAAGTTGTGCAGACAACCAGGGGCATACACCATGACAGTACCTATGCTCAGATGGTGGACCTGTATGGAGATTCTTATGAAACACACACATATGCAGGCAAAGAAACATATACCATCTATCGCTATTCTGTCAGTGACTTCATCTGTGAATTTGGTATACCAGGAGAAAACCGAGATTCTATTTATAATATAGATATCTATGTGCCAAGCCAATCTCCTATCTATGAATATGGAGAGGAAATCATCAGTTAAGTCCATGGGGGCTTCAACCTGCCGGAAGGCCGGGAGGTTTCGTTAACACACACTGACAGGGCAGAATCATCTCACATGGTTCTGCCCTTGCACTATGTAAACCACAATTTAGTATGTACGAATACAGCCATTATGTGTTACAATATATCTAAACCACCATTTGAACGAAACGAGGTATTTACATGGATAACACATCAAAAACACTATTATTTGAACAGACGCCCATCCCAAAAGCAGTTATGACATTGGCAATCCCTACGGTTATCAGTTCTCTGGTTATGGTAATTTACAATCTTGCAGATACTTATTTTGTGGGAATGCTAAACGATCCTGTGCAAAATGCCGCTGTCACCCTTGCTGCTCCGGTGCTGCTGGCCTTTAATGCCGTCAACAATCTCTTCGGCGTGGGCTCTTCCAGCATGATGAGCCGGGCATTGGGACAGAAGGACTATGATACCGTCTATCGCAGCTCGGCTTTCGGGTTCTACTGTGCTCTGGCAAGCGGTATTTTATTCTCACTGTTGTATTCCATTTTTCATACACCCCTGCTGCATATGCTGGGCACAGACAGCGGAACCTTTGCCGCAACCGGCGCTTATCTGACATGGACTGTAAGCTGCGGAGCCGCCCCGGCCATTCTGAATGTGGTCATGGCCTATATGGTGCGTTCCGAAGGCGCTTCTCTCCACGCCAGCCTGGGGACCATGAGCGGCTGTCTCCTGAATATCATACTGGACCCTATATTTATTCTGCCCTGGGGGTTGAACATGGGCGCTGCCGGAGCCGGTCTTGCCACCTTTCTATCCAACTGTGTTGCCTGTGTCTACTTTTTCGTATTATTGTACGTGAAGCGTGGGCACACCTATGTCTGTATCCGTCCCTCCATGCTGGGACTGCGCAAGGCAATCGTTTTGGGCATCTGCGGGGTGGGGATTCCTGCTTCCATCCAAAATCTCTTAAATGTAACCGGCATGACCGTATTGAACAATTTTACATCCTCCTATGGTGCGGATGCTGTGGCTGCAATGGGCATTGTACAGAAGATTAATATGGTGCCGCTGCAGATTGCGCTGGGAACTTCCCAGGGCATCATGCCGTTAATCAGTTACAATTATGCCAGCGGAAATTTCAAACGTATGAAACAGACACTCCTGTTCACAGCGAAAATAATCCTTTCTGCTCTGACTGTGGTAACCATCGGATATTACCTGGGCGCCGGAGGACTGACTTCACTGTTCATGAAAAATGAAGTAATCGTGGACTATGGTACAAAGTTCCTCCATGGTCTATGTATTTCTCTTCCCTTTTTATGTATGGACTTTCTTGCCGTGGGTGTATTCCAGGCATGCGGTTTCGGCAAAAAAGCACTTGTATTTGCCCTGCTGCGTAAAATAGTGTTGGAAATTCCGGCTCTTTTCCTTTTGAACTATCTCTTCCCCTTATATGGACTTGCCTATGCCCAGTTTACTGCGGAACTGATTCTGGCGATAGCCGCTGTGATAGTACTGCTGCGGCTGTTCCAGGGGTTGCAGAAACGTCCAGCGGAAGAAATAACCGGATAATTGTGCGGAACCACTATTGTACTCATCGGTTAGCCCTCTGTATAAACTCCAAAAATTCTTCCCCCGGAATGGGTTTGGAGAAATAATACCCCTGAATATAGTCAATCCCCAGAGCAGATATGGCCTCCATCTGCTCTTTCGTCTCCACGCCCTCCGATACGATTTCCAACTGCATATCATGTATCATTTGCATGGAGGCTTCCATGACAAACTTTGCTTTCTGATTGGCAAAATACGCCTGACTCATATCACGGTCAAATTTTACAATGGATACCGGCATATCTACAATATAATTCAGATTACTCTCCCCGTTGCCGAAATCATCCAGCGAAAATTTCACACCATAATCAATTAACACCTGCATATTTTCCAGTAAATTTTTCCTGGTCTTGATGGAAGCTGACTCCGTGATTTCCAGGTTAATGCAGGAGGGCTCCAAATCATACTTTTGCATGATTTTAATATAATTCTCCGCCAGTTTGGTATCTTCACATTGTCTCACAGACAGATTCACTTCTATATATTTAATTCCGTAATCTTCTCTTAACTTATTTTTCTGCACAAACTCGCATACTTTCTCAAACACAGCCTCGCCAATCCGGGCAATCAGTCCGTTTTTCTCTGCAACAGGAATGAACCTGCCAGGAAGTACTATATTTCCGTCTTCATCCCGAATACGCACCAATGCTTCAGCAGATGTAAACTTTCCCTGTTTTGTAGAATAAATGGGCTGATAGAATACTTCAATTCTATCCTCTTCAATGGCTGTGCGAATCAACGCTTCCGTCTGTTCCTTTTCTTTATAGTGCCCAATCTTTCGTTCATCCAGAAGAATACTGCTTTCCTCCGGATTCTCTGTCTTTCCCGCCCTGAAATGACGCAGCATCAGAAAAAGTTCTTCTACACTTCCAAGCAGCAAAGAATCCGGCAGCAATACATAGTATGGCGATACTTTTGCCTGCCCGTCTCCTCTGCGCTCTTCACAGGCTCTCTCTATATGCCCTTTTATATCTTGAAATACTTCCTGCAAACGCTGTTCATCCGCAGCAAGAAATACCAGCTCCCGCTCCAATGTTTTAAATACCTTGACCCCCTTTAACTTTTCCGTATAGCGCACTATCCCTCGAAGCGTCATGTCTAACTGTACGGAATTACCTGCATTTCCCATAACCGCCATATCATTCAATGCCAGCAGCATGGCGGAAAACCTTTCCTTCTTCTCATACAGCAATTTCGTGTACTCTCCTAAGGCATGGGCATTGTACGCACCTGTCTCCCTGTCAAGATTCGCTTCCGGATTCTCCAATTCAAAAAACAAAATCACAATACCAAGTACAGAAGCAAACCCCACCAATAATAACTTCGCATTTAGAAATTGTGTTACAGCGGCTATCATCCAGATGAGCATCCAGATGACGATTGCTCTCCTCCTTTTGGGATTCATCTCTTTTCCCCTGATACCCACTTTATACAAAGTCACCAGCACAAAAAGCAGCGCAAATATATAAGTGGTAATGCAGCTTGGCCCATATGTATAGACAACATCGCCATCCAGATAATAGTATATCGGCAGAGCGTATATCAATATAGTGCCTGTGAACACAATGATCGTATATATTCTGTTCTTCTTTTTCCTCTCCGCCCTTGTTCCTACAAAGTCCGTACTGGAATAAATCAATCCGAAATACCCCACCCAAATCAGAGACACAATATATGTTTTACATATCAATGCCAGCAGAAATTCTGATATCAACTCGTGGTTATTGATGGCAACAATAGAAGTAATATCCATTACAACACAGAAGGACGTCACTCCCATTGTAATCAGGAACAATTTCTCCGCTTCAAGCCCCAATGATCTCTGTCTTAACGAAAAATACCATATTAATAATAAGATCACGATGCCGCAGCATTGCACTTGTATATTCATATCACTCTTCCTTTCTGAATTCGACATTCTTTTCAGTTATTACTCATCTGGCTTACATTCATTATCCTTCTGTCTATTTGCTCCTGAAAGGATTCCATCCTCCCGAAGACCAAGGTTAGCTTCCTTCCAAATACGCAAGCTTCAACTTCTATCACCCACAACTCTTGTCATATTTCTCAATGATACATTCATGGCCTTTTTCTTCATCATAATTTATCCCCACCAATAAAAGTTCACCTGTATATTCTTTTATCCATTCTGCATACTGCTTATTCTTAATTTGTGATATAGCCCCTTCCGCCGACTTATTCCATTTTAATTCTATCAATAATGCTGGCCGATCTACATTACGCCTGGGCAAATATACGACATCAGCAAAGCCTTTCCCTGACGGCAATTCCAATTCAGGTGGCAGATAATAAGCACTGGCACTATAATATGCCATAAGTACAGTGCATTTAAGTGAATTTTCATCATTGTACTTAAGAATTGAGGCTGTTTCATTATGAATTGTGGCTACACCCTCCGCAACAGCCTTCCCATCCATTGCCCATGTGCCTTTTAAGATACTTTCAGAACGCTTGATTGACCTTACCACTTCTCCCCAGCCAGGATCATCCACTGCATTCAAAAATTCTTGTGCTATTTCCTGATTAGGTATAAATGCCTCTGATGTTTTCCTATCAAAAGTTAAATATCCAAGATGAACAAGAAGCGTAAGCACATCATCCTTCGTCCTGAAAGTGGTCATATCATTCTGGAATTTCCGAGTGTTAATTTTACATCGGCCATTCCCCAACATCTCTATGATCGACTCCTTCAATCCATCAAAATTCTGGTCAATATATATTTTAAGCGCTTCATAAGTCTCGGTTCCTGTCCAGTAGCTTTGAAACTCCCCATTATCCATTAACTCCGTAACCGCATGCGGATTATACAAATGTTGTCCTCCCAACAGATATCCATCATACCAGCGCTCTGTCATTCCATAATCCACACCATACTTTATACAAAGTTCTTTTACTTCTGATTCCGTGAACCCGAAATACTTGGCAAGGTATCCAGGATTTAACATAGAGCATTCTTTGAATATATTGACAGCCGAATGTTCACCATACTTTTTGATCGGAAGAATTCCTGTCATATATGCCAACTCTACATAATCTCCACCCTTAAACAGCCCTCTCAAAAAGTCCAGATAACTCTTCTGCACCTCTTTACGTTCTTTCGCAACACGAAATACACAATCCCATTCATCTATAATAAAGACAAACCCTTGCCCTGTCTGCAGAAAAATCTGATCCAAGGCATCTTTTAATCTGCTGTTACAAGTAAAATCCGTACATTCCGGAAATCCTTTTATCAATTCCCTGACTACCTTAGACTCAATTTGAGAAATAAAAGTATCAAGATCACGTTCTGATTCTAAAAACCTCTGTATATCCAGCCGAATCACATTATGACGATTCAAATGCGGTAAAAATGACTTATCTTTCTCAATTGCCAGACCGGCAAACAGTTTTCCAGAATCACAGCCACAACTATAATAAGCAGACAACATATTAGCCGCCATAGACTTTCCAAAACGACGAGGTCTGCTTACACAAATAAATCTCTTCTCTGATTTATACACTGCATTTATTTGGGCAATCAACATGCTCTTATCTATATAAAATTCCGAAAAACGAGAAATTTCAAATGCAGTATTTCCCGGATTCAAATACAATCCCATACGCTAACTCCCATTTACAGTAAAATATATACATGGTGTAATGTTTTGTTACTATGCTATAGTATTTCCAAAAATAGATTAACACAGACCATAAAACATTGCAACCAGCTTATTTCTTATTTCCAAACTCTTCATTTCATGATATAATAAAAGATGCCGGAAAAATATTTAGAACACCTTACATATAAGTCTTCATCATAAGGAGCCTATCATGAAACACACGCCAAGAATCGCGGCGCCCAAAGACGTATACGCATATTATATTGATGAGTTAGGCAAATATGGCACCTGCCAGATTCTCTCTGTTAATCAGGACAGTCAAAGCCTTTGTTATGTAACATTGGATTACCTGGAAGAAACCCCTCCCACGGCGGAACAATTAGAGACCATGAAACCTTACTATCTCCAAGCCTTCCGCCATCACCACAGTATTACAAAATCCTGTATTAACAATACCACCGTTCCAAGGAACTATATTTATATCGGTCAATGCGAACTGAAAGCTGACATAAGGTGCAGCTCTTTTTCCGCAAGCTGGCCGACAGGTTCTGATTATTATTTTGAAGAACGCTGGCGGTCCTTTGACGAAAATGCCCGAATTGCCTACAAGAAATTTTGTAACAGCGGAGTATCCGTTCAGATACACGGGCAAACGTTCCGTAAAAATATCGGCTGCCTGGAAGAACAACTTTATCAATGCCTCACAGAAGCAGATACTCTGGAGGCATTTCCTTGTATCACCAGTGCCAAAGTAACAGGCTATTCCGGCAAGCTTGAGAAATGGCTTCATGATACCCCTTTGCTCTCCTCTTTGTGTTTGAAGAAGGCTGGCGTAGAAACACTGGATCTTGGCAACACCCACTTAGAACATCTGGAATTAAACCTGAGCGGCATACAACGGCTGGTACTCCCAAAACAGCTGATTTATTTACAATTATATGGAGAGGCCCACAGCAAATTGCGGATAGATAACAGTCTGTGTACCGGAAAAATGAATTTGTACTTCTCCATGAAGCATATTCCGGTCCAACGATATGGATTACAGCACACACAATTAAAGGCGCTTTCCATTACAGATATCTCTGTATTAGACGCACAATCTATGGTCAATTCCTTTTCTGACATAGAATGGCTTCAACTGACCGGAAAGCCGGGCACCCTTACCAATATAAGCGCCTTACGGCAGCTTCAGCATTTGAAAGGTATCTGTTTACAAGATTTATTTGGTTATACTGCCTTGGATATGGAATTTCTGTCAGATTTGCCTGCGCTCTGCGAACTGGATTTCGACAGCATCCCCAGAGAAGCCGGCGTTTACCTGAAGAAAACCTGGAAAGGCAAATTGGACAAGTTGACTGTCTCTCACCTTAGAAATGAGGGTTGGTTGAAGGAGAATTTGGAGAACCCTTTGCGCCATTGGGACGGCAATGAAGAATTTATCCCACAAGCTGCCTATAAAAGTGCGGTAAAATGTTATAAAGAAACAAAGAAGCAAATGCAGACCGCCAATACCAAGAGCGCATTGGAAGACATCATCCGCCAATATACCATACATTTCAACCGCTTAAATCAAAAATATGATGAATTTATCGAAACCATGGAACGGGACGATATCTACATGGCCATGCAGCAGCTTTATGAAGAATGTGTTCTCCATGGAACCTGCGGTGAGACAGATGAAACCAATGCTCTCCTTACCTTGGAGGAGGCATGGGATATTATGGATGAAGTGCGGGATGATTGGTAATCCAAATCCCGGAAATTCATCTCGCACTTCCAGCCATGCCCTCAACGACATCCATGCCTCTGCAAGAGGCACAAACAATCAATGGATCGCCGTAACCTGTAAGAATGACTTAGAAAACCTTCATTTTCTTCACACTTATCCTGCAATATACGCGTCTTCCATTCCTGTGTCCACATTCCCATCTATGATAATGACATGCCCATAGAACATATCGTCATCCTCATAATACGCCTCATAAAAACCATCCGGATCCATAGTAAATTCACAGATACCAATCCGCTTCGCAAAGCTTTCCTCGGTAATCGGCTCCGGTTCTTCCTCATCATCTCCTGTATCCGTAAGCCAGTCATTGGCAAGTTTTGTCAACTTCTTCGCGGCAAAGTCACGGTATTCCTTATCCCACTTCTGCAGTTTGCCATATATTTGTTTAAAATATGCCAATGCGTGTTCGGCTGTCACTCCTTCTTCTTCATCACATTTCAAAGACACACTGCACTTACTTCCCAACCAGTCCACTTCTGCCGAAAACCAGCTAAACCGACGCTCCAGGGTAAAATGGCCGCAGAGCTCGTCCGTGAATTCCACAACACGTTGATAGTCCGCAAGAACACGTTCCAGTTCCGGATGATGCAGATCACGTTCCACTACATCTACCAGCATGTATAAATTCATCCGCGCCATGCCCATTTCCCCCGAAGCAGAACCGTCAGACTTTGTCTGTTTTCTTGCGCGACATTTCACACGATAAATCGTAAGAGGCTTTAAATGGTATATCCAGCC
The DNA here is from genome assembly GCA_947175015.1 of uncultured bacterium. Lineage (GTDB taxonomy): Bacteria > Bacillota > Clostridia > Lachnospirales > Lachnospiraceae > Acetatifactor. Next base: position 323 of record CAMWLE010000077.1, on the reverse strand, counting down.
ATCCCTGTCCTCATCTCCTGCAAGCCAATTCAAACAGCCTTTTTGTTCTTTCAACTCACCGTCAGGCACAGCAACACTGGCCAAAAATTCCGCACTGGGCTTCCATATCCCCTTTTCTGTACTCCCTGCACCCCCTACAGATTCCGAAGTCAGCACCAGCAATTCCTGCACTGTTTCCTCATACTTAGACGCAAACTTCTTTAATTCCTTTTCCATACTCATTTTACATATACCTCCTGGAATTCCATCCTTACTTTTAGTTTAGTATATTATAAACCTGCGAAATAATCAAGTTTCACCCACAGTAAAGTAAACGTAATTTC
>CAMWLE010000076.1 GCA_947175015.1 uncultured bacterium | reverse complement strand
TCTGGATGTTCCTCTCCAAGCACTCTCTCACTTATCGCAAGTGTTTTCCTATACAACTCTTGGGCTTTCTCATATTCTGCTATGTATTGCAATAAGTATGCAAGGGCAGCTATAATTCCAACCTGTTCCAAGCCATCTCCCATATTGACTTTTTTAATAATATTTTCTGCGAAAGAAATGTACTGTTGACATTCCAAAGGTGAACCATTTTCCGGTACCTCAAGATACTTTTTACATGCTTTTATGAGTCCAGCATGCTTTTCAAACTCCGGCCTGCTTATTTCGTAAATAAACTTTGCAAACACTGGATGCAGGACAAAACTTTCTTGCTCTACATCAAACTTCAGCCATCCCTTGTGATACAACCCCATCAGGATATCATCATCTTCACTAGCTCCGGCATCCGAAAGCAGCCATTGAGTACAAGTCTCTGCTGACAAAGGGGTATATGGAAATACAGAGAATGCCTCCAAAATATTCTGCTCAGCCTCCGTCAGCTCAGACAAATCATACAATACCTCATAAGATTCCTGAATATTGACAAGCTTCCCGTCCTTATGGAATTCCAAACAGAACCCTTTTTCCTCTAGCTTCTCACGCAACGTTTTGACTGACCACGTTTTTGTCTGCGCCAAATGTGCCAGAAACTCAACTGTAATTGTATGCCTCCCGGCCAAGCTCTCTATGATATATTCCAGATCAGGAATTTCCTCTGGCCCAATTTTCCTTTTACCGCCGCCGAACCGAATTTTCTCATAAATTTCTTTGCACTGCTCCATGCCGAGGAACCCTATCCGGTACAGTTCAAATTCATCGCTGAATGATGCCAATCGGGACGTCAGGACAATTGCTCCCGGAATGCCCTTTAATCTCTGAAGACCCAGATCCGCACTTATGGGCTTGTCCACATTATCCACAAACAGCAGCAGCTTCCCATCTGCCGCCAGATATTCCAGTTCCCTCCATGCCGCCTCCTGGTTCTGCTCCGGTCTATCCTGCTGCTTAAACTTCAAACAGTTCTGCAGACTGCTGCCCATATCCCCATTATACTCAATATATCCAAGGTACCGGAACGGCCCGCTTTCATCTTCAGCATGCTTATTCAGATATTCCTCAAACAATTTCCTACAAATATGCGTCTTCCCAATCCCACCCATGCCACTCACCAGAACAGACTTGCGCCCAGCCTCTATCCTCTGGCGCAACTCCTGCAGTTCCGTCTCACGGCCAGTAAAATAGGCCACAGGCTTTATATTAACATTATGCGTGACAACAAATTCCCGCTCATTATCCTGAAACATGATGATATTTGTAATCTTATCACGCCCGACAGAATCACCATGAATTTCACTATCTTTAAATTTATTTACTGTTTCCGGTCCCATTTATACTATCCCTTCCCACATATGAGCCATGAATTGTACTCTTTGAAACTTTATTCACATTTTTAGAATTGTCATCCACATTGCCATTATTGACCGTCTTCGTAATCTTGATCACCTTGCTTGCTGTGAAGATGGATACCAGCAACCCTGCTATGGAGCATACTCCACAGATAATATTAAACACTTCCATTTTCTGTCCCCCTTTATCATGTTTTATCTATCACTATTATAATATCAGCCATATCAATAAGCAACTAAATTTCATCGCACACAAAAAGCCTGCCTTTCAATATTCAGCAAGCTTTCTATGCCCTCTAATTTGCCCGTATTTCGTTTTACTCTCACAATGATATTTGGGCATTAACCCATTTCGTGTCAAATTAGACCCTTTCCGCAATGCACAGCATCCAATCCGCTGCTCTGCCACCTGTCAAATTGCTTTCTTATCCCCCAGGAGCCTAGGGAAGATTACTTTGGGGTGAGGCCAATTTGGGACTGACCACCATTTAGTAATGAACTCAATCTTGCGCCCTATTTACGGTCTGCCTCCGTACTGGATTCCCCAATAAAGTTCTGTATATCCGTCATAAATATGGCACCGCCGTCCAATTTCTCAATCAATCCCAGATTCTCAAATATATCTATTGCCTTAGTGACAATTTCTACATCATGCCGGAGCACTTTTGATAATGTATCTGGTGTATACAGGATAAGATTTCTGAACGTCAGCTTTCCCTCACCTTTCAAACTCCGCAGATATGTAAATAAACAGTAAGCTTTGAAATACCCGCTGTTTTCAATAATCAGCTTTTCAGTCTCTCTGCCAATATTACCAATTCTTCTTTGCTCATGGGCGGAATCAGTACATGGTCCGCGTCAAACTGCTCTATTCCCCATTTTGTCAGCTCTTCCATAAAACGTTCATAAGGATACAGCCCCTTGCCCTGGTAGTGGGTATATTATAGCTTACGACATAAAATCCCTCTTGGGCCTTTCTGCCATCGAAATGTATCCCCCGTCCGATCCTGTCAGGATTATACAGAATTGCTGTGTTGTTTTTTATTTTCCTATATTTCTCCTTCATTTTCCCAGCACTCCATCCGTCCAGTTTCTAAACCATAGCCGGATACCGCCGAGGCAACTTCATTCATGAATCTTCCTCTTCTGTGCGGCGGCATGGACCTTACAGACTCCCGCAAAATACAATAAGGACTCTCCGCCAAATGTCATCAGGAACTCTATGGCAAATTCGTCGCACATTTTTTCAACGGTCAGCACTACGGTATTACCATCTATATGCCCGCCGCACATAGCATGCCCACCTTCGGAACAGTATTTACAGCACCCTGTACTGGCATGTGTAATCATAAACTCTATACTGTTTATATTATGGATATATGGATTCATTCGTCTGCCGCTTCAGAAAATTATGGAATATCCTCTATTTTCTCTATCTTACTTGTTATAACAGAACAAACACTTAGAAACAATAAAAAAAGACAACCACAGGAATATCAGCAGTTGCCGGTATTCCTGTGGTTTCAATGGTGCAGCCAAGATATGCTCTGGATGCTAATATACTTCAAAATTTGCAGCTATATAGCCCTCTCGTCCGCATGTACCTATATCTTCCGTGAATAATATATCTTTGATGATTCGATATGTACCTTCCTTTAAATCGAGCTGACCGTTTATTACTATTTTTACCTCAGCGCAGCAGCCTGCTTTTAGGGTACATCCAAGATCATACCATGCACCAGGCTGATAAATTTCATACCATTTGCCATCCATCCACATTTCTAATACGTAGAATTCACCATACATTATCTCATAATTACTTCCGTTTTCAATTGACAGAATAAACGATTGCTGGTTATCCTGCATTTTGCTCTCTATCAGTGTAAAACTGATTTCACTCACAAATTCCGTTTGGACAAATTTCGTCTCGTTCAATTTCGTTTTACCTAATTTCGTTTCATTTATGCCTGCTTTATTTGCATCTCTATATATCACTGAAAAAATGAAAAACAACAGAACTGCCGCAGCCAAAACGAATATAATAACTTTTTTCCTCATTTTGCAAATTTTAGATCAGGAATTTCCTGAACAACATAATAGAGATTTCCATGAAAAGCATAAACCTTTTACTTGTAAACTAATCCGCAAGTATGACAATATTGAAAAAGATCAACAGAAACAAATACTAAAATAATTGCCATAGTTCATAGCATCTTTCACATGAAAAGTTTTCGTTTATATTACATATATTACATCACAATAGAATTAATGTCAATAATATATACTATGTCTTAATCATCAAAAGTTTTTAAATACTATTCAACACAGCCTATTGCCGAAAATACTCTGGAAGTCCACACCACAACTGGTACAGAACAAGAAAAGACAGAGCTTCCTGACTGGGATGCTTTAACTCAAACAATCACTCTCCATGCCCATATACCATACATCTCTTCACCACTATCCAAATTAGTCGAAGACCTCTCTTTACAAGTATAATTATAATCACACTTCCTAACATGCCGCCAACGGCAGCACAAACAATTGATGAACTTGGTGCAAGTCCAGAAGAACGCTGCACTTGCGTTCTTAAAGGAATGGCGAAGCCATTCCTTGGAAATGACTTAGATTTTCTTAGGTCGGGTATTTTCCGGCCTTAGAAAATCTTCATTTCGTTCACACTTTCCCCCTGATTTCATACTATATAATAATTTCTTTTCGGAAAGCCCTCTTTTGTATCATTACCGAAGGCTGAAGGTGGATACCTATGAGCTATTATTCCCGCTTGAATAAATCATTTGAGGGAGTACCCAGGCTCCCTCTGAATCACTGTACAAAATATGTTCTGTTCAGCGACTGCCATCGGGGTGTCGGCACCACCAATGACAATTTTCTGAAGAACCAAAACCTGTATTATGCCGCCCTGCAGCATTATTACCGCAAAGGTTATACTTATATTGAGCTGGGCGACGGGGACGAACTTTGGGAGAATCGCAGCATGAAACAAATCATTGAAGCACATGGAGACGTTTTTTCCCTCTTGTCCCTGTTTCACAGACAGGGGCGTTTGTACATGCTGTATGGCAATCATGATATGATCAAAAAGGATAGCCACTACACGATACGAAATTGCAGTGCCTATCCTTGCTGTTGTGGAAACAATCCTCATCTGGAAAGGCAGCCCCTTTTACCAGATGTAAAATTTTATCCTGGAATTATTCTGGAAAATACCTTTGAACCCAATTCCCGAAATGTCTACCTCACCCATGGGCATCAGGCAGATTTTTTCAATTCTACCCTCTGGCGTTTTTCCCGTTTTCTGGTGAGATATCTGTGGAAGCCATTGGAACACTATGGTGTCCTTGATCCTACCAGTGCAGCCAAAAATTATACCAAGAAACAGAAAACGGAACATCGTCTGCACCATTGGGCGGAACAGGAAAATCATATTCTGATCACCGGGCACACACACCGCCCCACACTTTCCGAAACCGATGACTATTATTATAACTGTGGAAGCTGTGTCCATCCTTATAGCATTACCTGTCTGGAACTGGAATATATGCACATCCGTCTGGTAAAATGGGCCCTTGCTGCCGATTCGGATATGCACCTTTATGTTGCCAGGGAAGTACTGTCAGAATCGGTACCGCTTTCCAATCCTACCCCTCACTCTGACACACTTTCAATCACGCCGCTTGGACGGCACAAACTCTAGTTCTAAGTTCTGCTTCGCAGAACCTAGAACTAGCGGGCACTCCAAAGAGGGATGCCTGCACACCCTCTTGCCACTTAGAATTTCTTTACCTCTTCCGCTCATGCTGTCCCGACATCAGTGCCCCTTGCAGAGTCACAAACAATTGGTGCGAGTCTGGCAAGAACTCTTTACAGCATCCTCATAAATGAATTTGCCCAATATTTACGCTTTCTTTCTGCGCGCCTTTCTTCCCCCCTTGCCTGACTTTACTTTCCTGAGCAGTATGATTAAGACTGCAAACACTGCCGCTGCGCCTGCCACAATACCTGCTATGGCCGCAAGTTTTGATGTCTGCTCCACCACGCAGAAATATTCATGCGTTCCTGTCATCTCAACCTGCAGGTACTGCCCCCTTACCTTACTTTCATGCTCTGTCCACCTTCCGTTTTGATATCCGTATACAACAGCCTTCTCATATGGATTCAGGATTCTTATCGCAAAACTGTCATTCTCTCCAATCCTGCTGTTTTCAAGCGATATCTCATATACAACATTCTCTTTGTTCTCTGCCTCTGCAGGCGGTGCAAAACTGCTGATTGCAGCACTCAAAATTACATCCTCTGTGAACACATCCGCCACCAGGGCATAGGGCTTGATCCTGACCGTTTCAATTGTATTCACCTCTTCTCCGCTGCTGCTCTTGACAACAGTGACATTCTCTTTATATTCCCCCTCTACTACATATGTTCCCTCCATAACCCGCTCCGATACGTCCGGCCATACGCCATAAAACCCTTCCTTACCCGGTATCTGAGGATAATCCAAGTTATCCAGCCTGGCGCCATAGGGAATTTCCTGCGTGCCAAGAATGGTATCCTCTATCCTGTAGATCACTTTGAGATGCCAGAATTGCAATGGAAGCCCTTCCACGGCCAGAAGCTCATTATAGGAAATCGGTTCTGCCACACCTACATAGCTGATATTATCAATACCGTATACTCCGCTTCCCACATAATAATTTCCGGATACCTTTGCCTCGTCTCCTGCCGCATTCGCATCAACCTCCTCATAAGATGCAATCTGTCCCGCAATGGCGCCTGACCTGCCCTTCCCGGCCTCCACGGAAGTCATGGCGTAACAGTCCTGAAGCGTATCCGCAAATCCTGCAATTCCGCCCACATTGCTGCCTCCGGATACGGAGCAAAGGGCGTAGCACCTCTTAATAATTGTAAGGGACTCCCCACAGATACCGCCAACATAGCCGCCCTCCGTACTTTTCACACTTCCATAACCTTTCGACTCAACGATAATGCCATGGTTCATATAACCGCATATGCCGCCTGCGCCATCCTTTTTGGCAGTCACATGACCCTCGTTCACACTGTCCGTCACAAGACATTTGGTAATAAAACGTCTGCCGATTTCATATTCGATCTTACCTGCCGCGCTGTCCTCCGGATCTTCGTCATCAATAGACATGGAACCCGCAATGCCCCCAACATTGATATCTCCCTTAACGATGCCTTTATTCGTGCAGGTCTCCACCCTTCCTGTAGTAATGGAGTCAAGATGTTCATCATCCACATCTTCATAAAGCTCCTCAATGCTTAACTCCTGCACATCAACAGTACGGTCAGCAAGCAAGTTAAACACCACATTGAGCTGGTCGTTTACCGCCCTCAGATCCTCGTTTAAAAGATCGGTATTGGCGGAAGCGTTATCACTTAACATCTTGATACTGTCCGATAACCCCTTTAACTGATCATGGAATGCTTCCCTGGTAGCGCCAAAGTCATCACCAAATTTCCTGAATGTGATATCAGGCTGCGCGTTTATGTAGTTGATGATTCCCCTGACACCATCTATCGCTGACTGTAATGAGTCTATCACCACCTGTACATTGTCTGTGGCTGCCTTTATACTATCTAACGCATCCTGATAGCTGTCGGATACATAAGGTGAAAGAATATTGTAAATCGCCGCAAGATTACTCAATATGGATGAGGTTGAAGTTGTCACATTTCCAAGTAATCCCGTAAGTTCTATCACTTCCTGCGTCAAGGTATCTCTTTCCGCCTGTGTAAGCTGATCCCAACTTTTGATATTTCCATCCGAATCTGTAGTAATATCCTGTATCCTGTTGGCTGTATTCTCCATATCCGATGATACCTGTTCCAGCTCATCTATCGCATCCTTAATATTGTCCTTGGATGTATCGACTGCCTGCCCCTTATCCTGTTTCTCAAAACGGATCTGGACTGTGTACGGGGCGCTGGCTTTCGTAATATCAAACTCATACACATAGGAGCCGCTCTGCTTTTGAGATATGGGAATCACATTCCCATCCATGTCCGTCACAACCGGCGCTTCTTCCAAGGTGTACGCGGAATCGGGGGTCACATGCAAGGTGGCCATTCCTTCCGCATTACCATTGCAGGAAGCGTTACCGCTGAAATTTGAAATCAATATGATATGGATGGGTTCAAACTGTGCTGTTACCCTGACTTCCTCCGCAGGCATAATAAAAGAATATTGTTTGCCATCGCTTTCCTTTTCGGTCGGGATATCATTTCCGCTGCCTGCAACCGTCAATTTTTTCAGAACATAGCCGCTGCCGGAAACAGGGGTAACGTATACCTTTTCACCCTCATTGGCATTTTTCAGGCTCGTTGTCACCTGGCCGCCTGTACTTGATACAGCAGTAACCTTATAACCTGCAGCAGAACCGCTGCCGCTTCCGTCCATATCGCTGCCATCATTCTGTTCTTCCACAAAGTTTACATATACCCTGATATTGCCCGGAATGAATTCATTTGTATCCAATACATATTTATAAATATCATTTTCTCTCGTAAGTTCAGACAATGCTACCGTCCTTGCTGTTACAAGTCCTTCCTTCGCCGCAGACGCAGATACATCGGTTTTCATTTCATCTGCCAGCATATTTATAGAACCATATCCTGACGTTTCTTCCTCCGAACCGCCGGAACTGCCATCGCTTGCCGGCGACATATCTTCATTTCCGCCGTCAATACTTCCGCCTGCCGACGACACATTATCTCCATTCCCTACGTCTGCGCTTCCGATTGCCGATGGCGCATTATCCCCATTTTCTCCGTCTACGCTTCCGATTACCGACGACGTATTATCCACATTTCCTACGTCTGCGCTTCCGCTTACCGACGATGTATTATCTCCATTTCCTCCGTCTACACTTCCACTTACTGACGACGTATTATCCACATTTCCTACGTCTGCGCTTCCGCTTGCTGACGATGTATTATCTCCATTTCCTCCGTCTGCGCTTCCGCTTGCCGACGATGTATTATCCCCATTCCCTACGTCTACACTTCTGCCTGCCACAACGGTAATCTCCAATGCGCTGGTATTGTCCAGCATGTATCCGCTGTCAGGAATTAAATTTATTGTATATCTATCTGAAGAACTTGATATCTTATATGCGCTGCCGCCCACAGAAGACTCCACATATACGCCAGTGTCACTGTCTGTCTCCGCCACATACGTTACCCTCACCGTGACATCACGGCCGGGCATAGTGAAGATGTACTTGCTGGCATCACTGCTGCTCCCACGCACTTCCACTCCATCAACCACAATTTCATTCAGCTTATAACCCATATGCGCCGCCACTGTCACTGTGACTTCTTCACCTTCCGCTGCCCTGCTTTTGTCAGAACGCGCACTGCCGCCTGTGCCGCTTACACAATTTATCTCATGTGTACCACCCAATTTCTCGTTAAATACCGCCTCCACTACAACAGACGCATTCTCTTTCAAGTACTCATTTTGATCCAATGTAATCTCATTGCTGTCATCACCTTCATAATCCCCGTTGTACTGGTCTCCGCCAACATTAAAATGGCTGAATTCATAACCGCTGTCCGCCGTGGCTCTGAAAGTCTCCCTGCCGCCATCCATGGTACGGAAAACCGAACCGCCCACAGTGGATTTCACCAGGAAGACGCCCTGGTAGACAAACTCCGCGCTCACCACAACGTTTTCCGCCGGCATGGTAAATGTATACTTATCGTCAGACTCCCTTGTCACAGCCACACTGTTTCCGTTGGCATCTTTCACGTCAAGCGAACTATCTCTAAGACTGTAGCCGTCATCCGCCCTTACAGTAATCGTAACCATATCATTCTCGTTTGGAGACACAGCATCGGACAGCAGCGTTCCCCCTACTGTGGAAAGTAATACAAGCCTATCGTAATCGGTTTCCTCGAACTCAGAATTATCAAGTTTTCCCATGATATCCAAAGCATCTGTCAGATTTCTGATCGTATTGTTCAGGTCTGACATGCCGTTTCCCGCCGCAGTAATATGATCCAGCACCGGCGGCAGCATATCCATCACATGCTCCATGCGTCCCGTAAGCGAGTTGAACGCATCTATATTATCGTCCGAGAAGGCAGTAATCTGGCTTACAAGCACATCCCCTGTATCTATGGCGCTGTCCGCATAGGCCTGCATAACATCCGTGTCATTTTTTACCGCATCCTTTGTGTTCTGCATGTCATCAATTGTTTTCTCTATCAGATCATGCAGCTTATTGATTGCATTCCTGAGGGACTCCGCCTCGTCAATCTCGATAAAAGGCTCCATCTGCCCCGCAATGCCGCCAATATCTTTTCGTCCATACACAGTACCGTTGTTCACGCAAAGCGATATGATACCGGACTGGCGGCCGGCAATGCCACCGATGTTGTAACCCGTATGTTCATAGCCCACTGTTCCCTCATTGGTACACCTTGATATGATACCGTCTGAAAACCCCGCGATGCCGCCTGTGTCCACACCGCTGTAGAGCTCCACATCATCATTACTTACCAGGCTGTCGAAGATGCCCAGGCCGCCCATCTCGTCATCCTCCCACACCCATGCACTGTTGTCATTGATGCCGGCGCGGTTTGTGCAGTAGTTGACTGCACCGTGGTTAATGCCTGTAATGCCGCCCGTGGAATAGTAACCCGTAATCCTTCCCTTGACGGTACAGCCTGAAATCGTTGCTGTACTTTCGTTGATGCCCGCAATACCGCCGACCGTATCACGCCCACTTACTGTTCCCTGAAATGTACATCCTCTCACCTCACCATAATTAATGCCGCATATGCTTCCCACGCACTCCCGCTCATTCTCCGAATCCACACTGCCCCGCAACGTCAGATTCCGCACAATACCGGTACTTCCTATATACCGAAAAAAACCGATCACATAGCCGTCACCAACATAATCAAACCCCGAAATGGTATGGCCGCCGCCGTCAAAGGTTCCACTGAATACGGGAATCGGCTTGAAATCAACCCCCGCCAGATTCAGATCGCTTTTTAAGGAGATGTATTTGCCTTCCGACCATGAATCCACATAGCACTCCTCCGAAAGCGCCAGCAAATCCTCCACTGAATTGATGTCTATATATTCCAGGGCGGAAACCTCCCCGGCCGTTTCTAATGAATCATTCCCTGTTTCCGCATAGATCGGCTGCGCCGGTAAAAGGCCAAGGAATAGTGAAAACACAAGAACTGATGATACAATTCTTCCAATAAACCTTTTTTTAACTGTTCTGTTCATTTTGACCGCCCTCCTTCCCAATGTCAGTTCCTGCCATGGCAATCTGAGCCAACGTCTTTTCATCCTGCGCCTGTTCTATCTCCAATGGCATCTTTCCGCCTTCCTCCTGTTTCTCAATTCTACCCATCCTGACAAACAGATTTGCCTCGCCGCGTACAAAGCCGTGAATCTCTCCTGTTACAACACCGTTAATCTGTCCCTGTACAAGACCATCCACACGCATCAGGCCGCTGGTACGCTCCAGTTTCAATGGCATGGATACGGCAAACGATGTCCTGTCAATAATCTTCTCCCCCACAAGCAGGATCTGAGGAAGTACAAACATAACCGTAATAATCGACATCACCGTACCTCGAGACAAACACTGTCCAATACCACACACTGCGCCATTGGAAGACATCTGCCCTATGAAAAACCCTGCAAGCACCATCATGGTGCCGGAGGTAATGATCGTTGGGAATGCAAAATTCAATGTCTCTATAATAGCCTCCTTCTTAGGCATCTTATCTTTCAGTTCCATAAACCGTCCGGAAATGACAATCGCATAATCAATATTGGCCCCCATCTGAATAGAGGATACAATCAGGTAACTCAGGAAAAACACATTCTTCTGCTCCATGGACGGAAAGGCGAAATTAATCCATATCACTCCCTGTATCACAAGAATTAAGAGCACTGGCATACCTGCAGACATAAATGTAAACAGAAGAACCACAAGCACTGCTGCGATGGATACCACGTTTACCACCTTGTTGTCACGCATAAAGCTCTTGGACAGATCATAATCACAGGTAGGCTGTCCCGGAATCAGGATTTCTCCTTCATAATATTTGCCCGCAATCTCATGCAGCTTATCAAGAAACGCAAATGTCTCCTCTCCCTCCTCCGGCACCGTCAGATAAATCAGCATACGGCTGTAATCCTTGCCCTGAAGCTGATCAAGCGCTATCTGCATCTTAGTATGCGCCTCCTCTATATCTTCCATCAAATCATCCTCAAGAGTGACATATCCCTCATTCACCTCGTCATAGAGAAACATGAAAATATCTATCAGCGGCACACTATAATTGGAAAATCCGTTTACAATCTTCGCATAATTCTCATCGCTGACCGCATAAGCCATATACAAAACTTCCGCCATCTCATAGTCAATTTCAAGCAATTCCGAAAAATCCCTTGCCGTCAACTTGTCGGTCAACATATAACCGTCCATCGCCTCCGTATTGGCAAGACCCTGTGAATAATCCACCTCAGGACATGCGTCAATCTCCTTTAATAGCTTTTTCTCTTTCTCATAATTGCCTGCCGGCACCACAAGCGCCACAAAGTTATTACTGCCAAAGCTCTCGGCAATCAGTTCGTCCGCAATGTCTGTTTCACTCTGTATCGGCGTATCAAGCATGGTATAACCATATACATATGGGCATTTTGACGAAATTATGTAAGCCGCTATGATCACCACGAAAAAAATCGGCGGTAAAATAAATCGCGTCGCATGATCGAATTTCCCGACAAACGAAATTTGGGGTATAAAACTCTTGTGTGCCGTACGATCCATTGCCTTTCCAAAGAGCATGATAAGCCCTGGCATCAACAGAAACACAGCGAACAGGGAAAGAAAAATCGCCCATATCAGGCACACTGCCATGTCGATGCCAATGCCGAACTTCATAAACGCCATTGCGATAAGACCGCCTATTGTGGTCAGCGAACTGGAAAAAATCTCTGGTATCGCCTTGCTTAAGGCCACAATATCCGCCTCCCTGATGCCAAGCGTCTGGTGTTCTTCCTTATAGCGGTTGCAGAAGATAATGGCATAATCCACAGACAGAGCAAGCTGCAGCACGATTGTTACCGAATTGGAAATAAAAGAAATCGTACCCATCATAAAGGATGTACCCTTTGCAATCAGTGCCGACGCACAGAAAGTCAGCAGCAGCACCGGCACCTCCGCCCACGTCTGTGAAGTAAACAAAAGCACCGAAACCACCACAATTGCAACCAGCACACTGATAGTCTGCATCTCCTTCTCAAGCTGTTCCGCCGATGAATCTCCCATGGAAGTAGATACATAGATATCATATCCATCCAGCAGGGCTTCCACTTCCTCCAATGCCTCCAATGCACGCTCATCCGTCTCCTTATAACCAAAAGTGATATTGTAAAGCGCGGAAAAATTATTATAGTAATCAGGCGAATTTTCAAAATCCAGCATTATGATACTATCGAGGGCATCCAGTTCCTCATAAATCCCATATGCCTCATCATAAGGAATGTTCGTCACCATCACCCGGGCGGTGCCATAGGTGATGAACTGCTCTTCCATCAGGTCAAGCCCCTTGCTCGTCTCGGCAGTATCCGGCAAGTAGGCCGCCAAATCGTTTTCCACACGCGTCCAACTCATTGTTATCACAGAGATAATCAGCGCAATCCCAAACAGCAGAAAGAATAGGTTGCGTCTATCCACTATAAAGGTGGCCACTTTAATCATAAATCCGCCGTCTCCACCCTTCTTTTTTGATGTGTCAGCCATAATATTGTCTCCTCTCATATTCAGTAAAGAATCCCCTTTGCACCTTTTCCATGGGTTTATTGGTCATTGGTGCTTCCTTTTTGCCAGCATTAATCAATGAATGTCTTTTACTAGGCAAGTGTTGATTTTCTTTCCCAAATATATTATAATAAAATAACCGAAAAGACAATAAACAGATTCTTATCTTCTGTATGTTTATCAACGTATGTATCTTGTTGTGTTGTCTATTTATAAAATGTTTAGAATAACTGCACATATGTTCCGAATTACAGTCCTGACAGCTAAAGTCTCCCTGTAGCTTTCACCAGACACAAACCTTTGTTCATTGATAGCTACTGTTCCAGAGACAGCATTTACCTGCAGAGCAAAACACTGCCAACAGACAAACCATATTTTCATGCCAAACACCGCATGACAAAGCATAGGAGGTAATAAAAATGAATACACATCAAACAGACCGCCGTGTCCGCAAGACAAAAGCACTGCTGCTGAATGGATTGATGCACCTGATGGAAACAAAAGATATCAAGGACATTTCCGTCAAGGAACTCTCAGACCTTGTGGACATCAACAGAAGCACTTTCTACCTGCATTACAGCGACATCTATGATATGCTGGTTCAAATAGAAAATGAACTTTTTATAGAATTTAATGATATTTTAGACCGAACAATATGCCAAAGCTTTGAACCCGGCTCAGCGCAAACCACTCTGCTGGAAATATTTCTCTTTCTGGACCGGCACCAGGATGTGACAAGAACTATCATGGGGCCTCATGGAGATCTCTCCTTTGTCAACCGCATGAAAAATCTGGTCAAAGAACGTATCCACCATCATCTCAACTCAACCAATCCACACAGCGACTATATTTACATAGAACCATTCGTGGTATCCGGCTGCATCGGGGTCATTGAGACATGGCTCAATCACCCCAACCCCAAATCCCCGGAAGAAATGGCTGCTATATGCAATACCCTTCTGACAAAGGGATCCTTTTTACTCTGAGCCTTTTTGCTCTGAGTTCTTTGACTTTGAACCCTTTGACTTGAGCCCCTCTGACCTTGAGCCCTTTGACTTTGAACCCTTTGACTTTGAACCTTTATACCCTAAAGCTATGAAGCATTTAAGTCGGCTTTTGACTTTGCCCGCTAGCAGTTATAAACACAGATGCTTTTATTCTCTTCATGTTCAATTTTCCACAGCTCCGCTGCGAACAAATTAATGCCCAAGAAATGAGTCGTTGGCTGTTACTTTGCAGCTCTGTTGCGGGGGTTTTATTACCATCAAAAGCAGAACCTCTATGGTCCTCTATTTCCGCTCTGCCCCCGGCTGTCCTCCCTCAAGAAGGATGCTCTCATACAGCAGTATATGCAGCAAACCTTCGCAGCCCTCTGTTATATCTGCATAAGCGGTATCAAAGTCTCCTGAATACCATGGATCTGCAATATCACGCTCCGAGTCCGCAAAAGAGAGAAGCTTGAAAATTTTGCCTTCAGGATCACCGCCAAGCATCCTGTTCATATTGCGGATATTTGCACTATCCATGCCAATCAGATAATCATATTTGTCATAGTCAGCGCGTACCAGCTGTACTGCACGTTTACCTCCACAGTCAATCCCATGTTCCGCCAGTTTCGCCTTGGCTGGCGGATATACCGGGTTTCCCACACCATTCCAGATTTCTTCTGTGCTGGTGGCTGCGGAAGCAATCTTAAAATGTTGGGACAAGTTGTGTTTTGAAATCAAGTCTTTCATAATAAATTCGGCCATTGGGCTACGACAAATGTTGCCGTGGCAGACAAAAAGTATCTTTATCATAATATTTTCCCTCCTAAAATGCCGTGATTTGCCGTGTTTTGGGGACTTTTGCACTACCTGAAAAATCCACATAAAATCTGCGAAATGTGGCACATTACGCAAAATAAGGCAAATCGGAGCAAAATGTAACAATCAATCGTAGTCAATTGGTAGTCAATTTTAGAGTGCAGACTACCAACCTTTTAACGATATTATCGTTAAAGGGGTTTCAAAGGGTGTCCATAGTTTAACGAGAACACACAGTAATACATCAAACCCTTTTATTATTCAATCAGATTATAAATATGTTTCTTTTACCTTTTTTGCTGCATACTGCAATTCAGGATATACATAAGATTCATCAATCCCCAATGTACATAACTCTTTTAGAATTTCCTTCTTTTTCCTCTTATCAATTATTATGCTGCAAAATTCCCTTTTCATTGTTTCTGAATCAATACTTTGAAGTTCACTATCGAATTGAAATCTTTTCTTCATTGGATTATCCCAAGCATTTATTATGCACTCCCCTATTGCGCTCTCTTTATAATAATCAAAAAGGAACTTAATTGACCGATGCGTAACATAAAAATCCCTTGAATCAAAATCAAACGGTCTAACAACAGCATTAGGATACATTTTTTTCAAAGGCTCATTTTCTATCATCTCTAAAGAGTGTCTAATATTTTCATTTTCCCAATGATGGCTATAAGCCTCTCTCCCTCCAGATACGAACAGTCCAAAATGATCAAATAATCTATTTGGAAATATCATAAATACTGCCGCCTGCCTACGAATTCTTTCATTCCAGTTAAATGGTCGTGCAACCAAAAACCTATAATCCTCATTGCGATACAATTTTTGTAAATATTTTTTAGGAGATATATTTAAATCGTCTAGCCATAAATCTTCTTGAAAATAATAATTATAAAAACCGCAGATCTCTTCAATAATCGGATTTTGAGCTACATTCACAAGAGCCCTATGGCAAACTACCCTTGCATCTTTTTCACCTATAAATTCATTGCATGCAAAAAATAAAGCAATTAAAGGATTGGTTGTAAAATCTAAGAGCCGTGTAGGTAACCCATAATGTTGCATTTTTGATAAGATTTCAAAATTAGTGTTCAATTCCTGAAAAGCTTCTGGTCGTAATGCAAGAAAGCTATTTACTAAATTAAATTCCTGTCCACTACTTAAATCCAAACACCTTCCAAGCGACGGTATAAGTTTCCATTCTGCATCTGACATCCCACGATAAATTATTTCTTCATCAACATAAAATTTATATCTCTCTCTTATACAAATCTGACGATTACGACGAAGAGGATAGTGTAGCTCTAGGTGG
>CAMWLE010000075.1 GCA_947175015.1 uncultured bacterium | reverse complement strand
GCTGCATTTGCGATTTCTGTGCATCAGTTACTGGTCACGGAGTGAACAGTAACAAGTTTTCAGGTTCATATGTGAAAAATTGAGTAGAAAATGTGCAAAAAGTGTTGTATAATAGAAATGGCATACTCAGCAAAACGCAATGGAGTCGGAAGTACAAAAATATAAAGAGAGGAGTTTACAAGGATGAAACAACAAAAGTCGAAAGGACTAAGAATGAAATTGCTTCTGCTGACAATAGTACCAGTTGTTTTAGTAGGGGTAATTTTGTTTATGATCAGTGCCGGTTCTATGCAGTCAAGTCTTCAGGAGCTGTCTAAGACGAGGGTGAAGGATCTCAGCGATGCGATTTTGGAGGCCTATGAGAAGCTGTATGAAGGTGACTGGGCATATGATGGAAACAGTTTTACCAAGGGGGATAAGGATTTATTTGCTACATATGACATGCTTGATACCATCCAGGAAATGGATGGGGTACATATCACTATTTTCTGGGGTGATACAAGAATCATGACGACAGTGCGCCAGGAGGATGGACAGCGCTACGTGAATACGCAGGCTGGAGAGGCAGCCATTGATGCGGTACTGCGTCGGGGAGAGGATTATTATAATCCTGATACTGAGATTAATGGTATGAAATATTTCAGCTATTACAATCCTATCAAAAATTCCGATGGCTCTATTGTGGGTATGTTTTTTGTAGGAGTATCCAGTTCTGATGTTACTCGTGATATTGGTAATGCTATTATGAATGTGATAATAGCGTTGATTGTGCTGTTGATAATCAGTGCAGTGGCAGTGCTGGTGATCGCATTGAACCTGATCAAGACAATTCAGAGTTGTGTGAATTCGGTTGTTTCAATTGAATCAGGCAATTTAAATGTACATGCACAGACTGGTTTCTTTAACAGAAGAGATGAGTTGGCGCTTTTGGCTGACAGCATCAATAAAATGGCAGCCAGGTTTGTCAATATCACAGGGGAAATCAAGAACAGCTCTGAATTTATGAAGGGTGGAGCGAGTACATTGTCGCAGGTGGCCGAAAGTACACAGACTTCTATTGATGAGGTTTCCAGAGCAATTGAAGATGTGGCAAATGGCGCCACATCACAGGCAAGCGATACGCAGGATGCGGCTGTCAATATTGAGACCATGGGGGCGTCTATTGAGAAGATCGTAGGTGAAATCAATAATCTGGCGGTAGCTGCGGATAATACACAGGATACCAGTAAGCATGCGGAAAAGGCAATGGAAGAGCTCATTCAGATTAATATGGAAACAAATGCTTCCGTAGAGAAGATTGTGGGACAATCTGAAATCAATGTGAATGCAGCAACCCGGATTCAGGAAGTTGTCAATGTGATTAGTGATATTGCGTCACAGACCAATCTGTTAAGTTTAAATGCCAGTATTGAAGCTGCCAGAGCAGGAGAACAGGGCAAAGGCTTTGGTGTAGTGGCATTGGAGGTGGGTAAGCTTGCAGAAGATAGCGCCAAATCAGCAGCAGAGATTGAGAATATTATCAAAGAGCTGGTGGGCAATATTGAGGAGACCTCTGATTTGACTATGGTCTTAAGCACGAATACGAAGAGACAGATTGATAAACTGCGCAATACCCAAAAAGATTTTAACAATGTAGTGTCCAATGTACATCTTATGTTTCAGAGAACTAAGAATGTGCAGACTGAAATTACAAGGATCAACGAGGTTCGCACAAATATTGAAGAAATTGTTGAGAATCTCTCGGCTCTATCTGAGGAAAATGCAGCATCCAGTGAACAGACCACCGCATCTGCGAATATGGTGGTTCAGTCTATGGAACAGTTGAACGCATCTACACAGGAAATGAGTGAAATTGCTGAAAAACTGGCAGAGATTATTTCTTATTTCCACTAATTCGGAAATGTTATGAATGGGTATGAATGACTGTGCAGACTCCTCTTGAGAGTATATGCCAAGGAGGTCTGTGCAGTTATTTGTGGATGTGAAACTTGGTGCTGTTCAGACAGCCATGCGCGAAATCGCTGCATTTGCGATTTCTGTGCATCAGTTGCTGGTCACGGAGTGAACAGTAACGAAATTTGCAACTTTTTAGGTCGATGTAGGTGTTGACTTGTGCGTAATAAAATGATAGAATAAAGATTATGTGAGGGAGAAGAAAGGTTTACGCTGACTTCTGCATAATTCTTAGTAACAGGAAAAAGGAGAGAAATATGAACGAGAACAATGTTGATAATCAGTCTCAGGATACAACGGAGTCCGGTGGCCAGTACAGCAATTATCAGGATAATACGTCAAGTGTGCCATATCAGCCGACAATAGAAAATGTGCCGGACGGCAAGGCAAGCGGTCTTCAGGTGGCCGGTCTGGTCTGTGGTATTCTGGCAATATGCACTAGCTGTTGTTATGGGATTTTTGGTATTATGTTTGGCATTGCCGGTCTGATCTGTTCGATTATAGGTAATAAGAACAATAAGAATGGTGTGGGAATTGCCGGACTGGTGTGTTCCATTATCGGTGTGATTCTGGGTGTTGTTATATTGATTTATTTTATCTGGATCTTCATGGTTATCATGGAAATGGGGACTGATGTGGGATACTGGGAAATATTGGAACAGATGGGATATTGATTTTTTCCTACATAGAATTTTATGGTGAAGAAAAATCTGGAAGATCAGCTTTTTCATATCGGACTTGTCTTTTGTGCGGCAGGGATTGGAATCGGAATATTGTATCATTTGTTTTTGGATGGACGGTTGCCGCAGTTTCCCTGTTTCTTATCATCGGTCATGGGTATCTATTGCCCCGGCTGCGGAGGTACCAGGGCGGTGATTGCTTTATTGGAAGGACATTTTTTATTATCAGTGTGGTATCATCCGCTGATCCTTTATTCAGTGATTATCGCAGGTGGATTTATGATAACACAAAGCTTGCACAGGTTCGGTTTTCAATGGATACGTGGATGGAGATTTCATCCATGGTACTTATATGGTGCTGTTATTATAATTGGTTGCAATTTCCTCATAAAAAATATGCTTCGGCTGATATGGGGGATTACAATGTAAAATGCAAGTTGTCACAACAGATAAGATCTGCCATATGGCAGATCAGGTGTGCATTGCAGGAAGAATACAGAAAGGAGGGAGAGAGGATATGACTAAAAAAGCGACCGGAATTGTGGCGTACATCTCCATTATTGGATGGATCATCGCATTTTTGGCAGGAGATAAGGAGGGTGCGAAGTTCCACTTGAATCAGGCTCTTGTGGTGGACGTAGCTATGATTATCTTTAATATTGTAGCAGGGATACTGAGCATTGTTCCTGTGATTGGTGCTATTTTATCCTTAGTGATAAGTATCGCACTGTTGGTATTTTGGATCATGGGGCTTGTTTATGCCATCAAGGAAGAGGAAAAGGAAGTTCCTTTGCTTGGAGCTATCAAGATTTTAAAATAATGGAAAAATAAAAAACCATCGGTAGAAACCGATGGTTTTTTAGTAAATATATTTAGTTGTCATATTCTATGGTCAAATCCGCATCGTTTGGCGTTTCGCCATGGAGAAATGTAATAATGATTTGAACTCGTTTGTAGGCGCGTGAATAATTTTGTCTGGCATATTCAGCAGTAGATTCCTGATAGGAATGATTGCTGTATGCTTCATGATAATTTGCCACCGCCTCGCTCATGTACTGGCTGGACTCATCGGCCAGTGGTTCCAGATAGTCAAATTCTTCAGGGAAATCAAGTCTTGCAAAGGCACGAAAAACAATATCTAAATCATCAAGATAATTTAAAAGTTCATCAACAGCATTTTCGGATTGGGCATCAATATTGTTGATACCAGTATCTATCTCGGATATTTTGGTGCAGAACTCATCCATGCTGTTTTGAAACTGTATCAATTCAGAGTCCTCGCCGCAGGCAGTTAATAGCAAAGCAGTCAAAATTGCTATGCAAATCTTTTGCAATCGTTTCGTTTTGTTCAATTGTTTGACCTCCAATTCATAAAATTTTACCATAATTTGTGCTTTTTCGCAAGTGTTTTGGATAAATACGCACCTTTACTATTAAATTGGGTCTGTGGTATGATATAGAATAGGTTTTTAGAAGAAGAGGTTGAATGGAGATGACAAGAGAAGAGTTTAGCAGTATTGCAAAGTCTTATTTGTATTTAGATGGTGCAACGGGATCAAATCTGGTAAAAGCAGGAATGCCTTCCGGTGTCTGTCCGGAACAATGGATCCTGGAGCATACAGAGGTGATGTTGGACTTGCAGAGGCGTTATGTGGCTGCGGGGACAAATATTCTCTATGCACCTACGTTTACCGCCAATAGAGTGAAGCTGGCAGAATATGGACTGGAAGATCAGTTGCATACCATGATAGAAGGGCTGGTCGGATGCTCCAGAAAAGCTGCGGCAGGTGCGGATCATCCGGTTTATGTTGCCGGAGATTTGACTATGACAGGTGAGCAGCTTAAACCTATGGGCAGAATGGAGCTGGAAGAACTGATTGAGATTTATAAAGAGCAAATCGTTGCTTTGCAGGAAGCCGGGGTGGATCTGCTTGTGGTGGAGACCATGATGAGCCTGGCAGAGGCAAGGGCGGCGTTGATTGCCGCAAAGGAAGTCTGCGATCTGCCGGTGATGGTGACCATGACCTTTGAGGCAGACGGACGGACATTATATGGTACGGATGCCAGAACCGCCGCCATTGTGTTGGAATCCCTGGGGGCGGCAGCAATCGGGGTCAATTGTTCCACGGGACCGGCTCATATGCAGCAGATTGTAACCGATATGGCAGCATATACAACCGACATCCCTATTATTGTGAAACCCAATGCCGGGCTGCCGTTTGTGGATGAACAGGGGCGGACATGCTATCATATGGATGCAGAGGAATTTACGGAGGAAATGAGACTTCTGGTGGATGCCGGCGCGTCCATATTGGGAGGCTGCTGCGGCACCACACCGGAATTTATACAGGAAATTCACGATGCTTTTGGCGTGGGGCCGGTTCCGGCAATTTCGGGAAGAAAAGCCGGACAGCGGATGCTGACTTCCGAACGCCAGACAATAGCATTTGGCCTGGATGACGGATTTATGATTGTGGGTGAGCGCATCAATCCCACCGGCAAGAAGCTGTTGCAGGCGCAGCTTCGGGAAGGGTGCTTTGATAAAGTTCTGCAGTTTGCGGAAGAGCAGGAGCAGAGCGGTGCGAAGATTCTGGATATCAATATGGGCATGAGCGGTATAGATGAGAAGGCAATGATGCTGCGGGCCATAGAGGAGGTCAGCGGTGTGACCAATTTGCCTCTTTCACTGGATTCCAGTCATGTGGATGTGCTGGAGGCGGCCCTGCGTCATTATCCGGGAAGGGCATTGGTCAACTCCGTTTCGTTGGAAAAGGAGAAGTATGAAAAGCTCTTGCCCATAGTCAAAAAGTATGGTGCGATGTTTATTTTGCTGCCGCTTTCGGATAAGGGTCTGCCTGAAAATATGGAAGAGAAGAAGCAGATTATCGAAACTGTGCTGGAGCGGGCATATCTCTTGGGCATGGACAACAGGGATGTGGTGGTAGATGGCTTGGTGGCTACCGTGGGGGCCAATAAAAAAGCTGCGTTAGAGACATTGGAGACCATTCGATATTGTAAGGAGAAGGGACTTGCGACCGTCTGCGGACTTTCTAATATTTCGTTTGGCATGCCGGAGAGAAGCTTTGTGAATACGGCTTTTTTGACCTTGGCCATTGGGGAAGGACTTACCATGGCAATCGCCAATCCTTCCCAGGAGCTTCTGGTGAGCTGTGCATTGGCGGCAGATTTGCTTCTGGCCAAGGAGGAAGCAGATATTCGTTACATAGAATATGCGGGAACTGTGGCGGAAAACAGGAAGGAAAAAGAGGCGCAGCTACAGAAGAGGCTTTCGGAGGCAGCCGCAGGGGGCGGGAATGGAGGAAGCAGCATCGCGGCGGCTCAGGAGAAAACGGGAAACGGTTCGATGGATGGGCGAGGGAAGGCAGAAGGCGGTCCGGCCAATGGGCGTGGAACAGCGGAAGGCGGCTTGGCCGGTGAGCGTGGAGAGACAGAAGACGGCGCAGCCGGCGGGCGGAGAAACCTGGGAGATCCAGGAGCTTCGGAGAGAAGTCCATCCCAGGCGGCATTGTACAAAGCGGTCATGAAAGGGAACAGGAACGGAATTGGGGCAATGACCCAAACAGCGCTGACAGAGGGGGAGGAACCATCGGTACTTTTGAACGAAGTACTGCTGCCTGCCATCAATGAGGTGGGGGAATTGTTCGATAAAGGGAAATATTTCCTTCCTCAGTTGATTGCCAGCGCGGAAGCCATGAAGAATTCCATTGAAATATTGGAACCGCTGCTGTTGAAGGAAAGTGACAGTTCGGAGAAACCTGTGGTAGTCATTGCCACAGTGGAGGGGGATATCCACGATATCGGCAAGAATCTGGTAGCGTTGATGCTGAAGAATTACGGTTTTCAGGTCATCGATCTTGGGAAGGATGTTCCCAAGGAAGAAATCATTCGGGCGGCAAAGGAAAATCATGCACAGATTATTGCGCTCTCTGCATTGATGACAACCACCATGCAGCGTATGAGAGAGGTGATAGCGTTGGCGAGAGAAGAGGGTGTGAAGGCCAAAGTGATGATCGGCGGTGCGGTGATTACGCAGGATTATGCAGATGAAATAGGAGCGGACGGATATTCTCAGGATGCAGCGGAAGCTGTAAAGCTGGCAAAACGGCTTGTACAGTGAAGGTTCTGATGATTATTGTATCATGGTTATAATTCGACGTAGAATGGGTTGGACGCATGAACGGTAACATTTGCCAAAGTAAATGTATAACAAGTGGCATTTCTGGAGTGTGCTGCGGAAAACGGCAAATGAATATGCCCATGTGTATATGAAATGAGGTTCAGTCGAGAAGTTTGTGTATGTGCGGCATCCGCAAACTCTAATCAATAGAAAAAGCCGCACAGAAATGAGGTATAAAATGATAGGTGCGGATGCTTTAGTTAAGTGTCTGGAGGCAGAAGGAGTTACTACAGTATTCGGGTATCCTGGTGTGGCGATTTGCCCTTTTTATAACAGTATCCTGGAATCTGATATCAGAACGATTCTGATTCGTACAGAGCAAAATGCCGCTCATGCGGCAAGCGGTGTGTCCAGAATGACAGGCAAGCCAGGCGTATGTGCCGTGACTTCCGGCCCGGGCGCTACCAATGTGATCACTGGAATTGCCACGGCATTCGCGGACAGCATTCCCTTGATTTGTATTACCGGCCAGGTGAACAGCGAACTTTTGGGCAGTGATGTGTTCCAGGAAGCCGATATTACAGGAGCGGTGGAATCCTTTGTGAAATACAGTTATCTGGTGAAAGATGCAAATGAGATTCCAAGAATTATGAAGGAGGCTTTTCATATTGCCAATACAGGCAGAAAAGGACCGGTGCTGATCGATGTGCCCATTGATGTTCAAAATGCTGCGGTCAGCAAATTCAAATATCCTGAAGAGGTGTCTCTGCGCACTTATAAGCCTACGGTCAAAGGGCATATTGTGCAGATTAAGAAGGTGGTTAAGGAATTGGAAAAGGCCAGGAGGCCGTTGATTTGTGCCGGAGGCGGTGTGCTTTTGAGTGAAGCAGAGGGAGAATTACGTCATTTTGCGGAAGCGCATAAGATTCCGGTGGTGTCTACCATGATGGGCATTGGTGTCATGCCCACGGAGCACCCGCAGTATTACGGGATGGTTGGAAATAACGGAAAAGCGTATGCTAATCGTGCTATGAGTGAGTGTGACTTGCTGATTATGGTGGGGGCAAGGGTGGCGGACCGGGCTGTGAACCAACCTGATCTGATCACGAAGGACAAGGTGCTGGTGCATATTGACGTGGACCCGGCAGAAATCGGTAAAAATGCAGGTCCTACCATACCTTTGGTGGGAGATGCCAGACATATTTTCGAGGATCTCGCGAAAGAAGAATTTTCCTGTCGTTGCGAAGCCTGGATAGAAACCTTAGAGGGGTATCGGCGCACCATGGAGAAAAAGCGCAATCCCAATCCGGCCTATGTGGACCCGGCGGCTTTTATTGTCAGGCTTTCAGAGAAGATGGCCGAAGATGCTGTTTATGTAGCGGATGTAGGGCAGAATCAGATTTGGTCCTGTGGTTATGTCAAAGTAAGAAAGGGGAAATTTCTTACCTCCGGCGGAATGGGAACCATGGGTTACTCGATTCCGGCAGCTATGGGGGCGAAGATCGCAGCACCTGACAGACAGGTCATAGCGGTGTGCGGGGACGGTTCGTTCCAAATGTCCATGATGGAGCTTGCCACCATGCGTCAGCATAAGATTCCGGTGAAGATTATAGTATTGAAAAATAATTATCTGGGGATGGTTCGTCAGTATCAGCATTTTACTTACAAGGATCATTATTCTGTGGTTGATTTATCGGGAAGTCCTGATCTGGAAAAGCTTTCCGCGGCCTTTGGCATTTCATTTCTGCGGCTGGAAAATATGGAGAAATGCGATGAAGTAATTGATGCCTTTTTGAAGGAAGATACTTCCATGCTGTTGGAGTGTGTCATTGATCCCATGGATCTTGTGTAATGTAGTTTTTGAACTTGGAGGTTTTCGTTGTCATATTGGGGGGAAAACTGCTTTGCGGACGTTTGACTTTATACGGGCCCAAAGGCGTGCAGCCCTGGTATGATGTGTTTTGCAGTGTATGGCAGAACTGGAGGAGCAGGAGGATGAAAACAAGAATTTATTCCGTTTTAGTGGAAAACCGTTCCGGTGTGTTGTGTAAGGTGGCGGGTTTGTTTTCCAGGAGATGTTTTAATATAGACAGCCTGGCGGTGGGGGAGACAGATGATCCTAAGGTGTCTTGTATGACCATTGTGAGCAGCGGCGATGAGAGAACCATTGAACAGATTGAGAAGCAGTTGAATAAGAAGCTGGATGTGATTAAAGTCAGAACATTTGCCCAGCAGCAATGTATTGCCAGGGAATTGATGCTGATCAAGGTGAAGTATAACAAGAACAACCGCCGGGAAATTATGGAATTGTGTGAGATTATGAAGGCGCAGATTGTAGATATGTCCAAACATTTCATGATGATACAAATCTGCGATGAGCCGGAGAGAATACAGCTTTTCATTAAGATGCTGCAGAGCATCAGCATTGTGGAAGTAGCCAGGACAGGGACGCTGGCATTACCCAAATGCGGGGAGAATGATGAGGGCAAATAGGCGCAAAAGGGATTGTTGACAAGTTCGGCAGAAATTGCTATGATTACTAAAGAAATTGGAAAGAATTATAAAATTCCTTCCCTGAGAGGGCGCGGGAGTGGAGAGACGGAACTGGAATAAAAACAGTCTCGGAACGGAAGCGCCCGGAAGTGGAGAGACGGAACTGGAATAGGAGAAAAATATGCGAAAAAAAGTGTTTCAGCTTCTTGTAAATAATACTGCAGGTGTATTGAGCCGTATTACAGGGCTTTTTTCGAGACGGGGTTACAATATTGAGAGCATTACCGCGGGTGTCACAGCAGATCCCCGCTTTACCAGAATTACAATCGTGGCTTCCGGTGATGATGAGATATTGGAGCAGATTGAGAAGCAGCTGGCCAAATTAGAGGATGTGCGCGATATCAGAGAGTTAGAGCCGGATCAGAGCGTATATCGTGAATTGATTATGATTAAGGTACGGGCATCTGCAGAGCAGAGACAGAGCATAATAGCGGTTGCGGATATTTTCCGGGCGAAAATTATTGATGTGGCGCCGGAAAGCCTTATGATTGAGTTGACGGGAAATCAGCAGAAAATAGATGCTTTTATCGGATTGCTGGATGGATATGAGATTCTGGAACAGGCCAGGACGGGCATTGCCGGATTGGGAAGAGGAACAGAAAACATTGCATTTATTGATTAGCTCCAGGGTTAGTTCAGGGTAATCCTGTCAGTTATAAATATTAGAAACAAAATGGAGGAATGAAAAATGGCAAAGATTTTTTATCAAGAAGATTGCAATCTGTCCATGTTGGAGGGCAAGACGATTGCAATTATCGGTTATGGCAGTCAGGGACATGCACATGCACTGAATCTGAAGGATTCTGGTTGTCATGTAATCATTGGACTGTATGAGGGTTCCAGATCCTGGGATAAGGCAGTAAAGCAGGGATTTGAGGTGTACACTGCGGCAGAGGCGGCGAAGAAGGCTGATATTATCATGATTCTGATTAATGATGAGAAGCAGGCGGATTTGTACAAGAAGGATATAGAGCCCAACCTGGAAGCAGGCAATATGCTGATGTTTGCACATGGATTTAATATTCATTTCGGCTGTATCGTACCTCCTGCAGATGTGGATGTGACCATGATCGCACCGAAAGGACCGGGGCATACCGTAAGAAGCGAGTATCAGGAAGGAAAGGGTGTTCCCTGTCTGATTGCCGTGGAGCAGGACGCAACAGGTAAGGCACAGGATATTGCGCTGGCATATGCACTGGGCATCGGCGGGGCCAGGGCGGGTGTTCTGGAGACCACCTTCCGTACAGAGACCGAGACGGATCTGTTTGGCGAGCAGGCAGTTCTGTGCGGCGGTGTATGCGCATTGATGCAGGCAGGCTTTGAGACCTTGGTAGAGGCAGGCTATGACGAGAGAAATGCTTATTTTGAGTGTATCCATGAGATGAAGTTGATTGTGGATTTAATCTACCAGAGCGGTTTTGCGGGAATGAGGTATTCTATTTCCAATACTGCTGAATATGGAGATTATATCACTGGTCCCAAGCTGATTACTGAGGAAACCAAGAAGACCATGAAGAAGATTCTGAGCGATATCCAGGATGGAAGTTTTGCGAAGGAATTTCTGCTTGATATGTCTCCCGCAGGAAAACAGGTTCACTTCAAGGCTATGAGGAAACTGGCTTCCGAGCATCCGGCTGAGAAGGTGGGAGAAGAGATCAGGAAGCTTTACAGCTGGAATAATGAGGAAGATAAGCTGATTAATAATTAAGGCGGAAGGGTCTATCTGAAAGCTGACGGCTTCGTGCAGAGACCCGTTTTGGCAAGATGGTATTGCAAGGTGATTGCGCAAATGCGAGGGCAGAGTGTACATGAGGTATGCTCTGTCCTTTTTACCATATCAGAAGGTTCGCCGGTTTTATGTTATCATTACAGGAAAGGATTCGGAAATAAGAATGAAAAAGGATTTGACGCAGGGAAATGTGACCAAAACCATGTTGTTATTTGCAGGGCCTATGATATTGGGGAATATGCTGCAGCAGTTATATAATGTGGCTGATACGCTGATCGTGGGGCGTTTTCTGGGGGCGGATGCATTGGCGGCGGTGGGCTCTGCGTATACATTGATGACGTTCCTGAATTCTGTTCAGATTGGTATGTGTATGGGGAGCGGAGCTCTTTTTTCCTATTATTTTGGGAAGAAAGCGGAAGAGAAGATGAGGGGCAGTATGCATTTGTCGTTTCTGATGATCGGCATTGTGACGGTGGTCTTGAATTTGTTGGTAATGATATTCTGTGATCCGATACTGCGGCTGCTTCAGGTGCCTGGGGAATTGTTGGAGATGATGCACACTTATGTGTGGATTATTTTTATGGGGCTTATTTTTGTGTTTTTCTATAATTTTTTCTCGTATCTGCTGCGGGCGCTGGGAAATTCTGTAGTGCCTTTGTACTTTTTGGGCAGTACGGCGGTATTGAATATTGCGTTGGATTTATTGTTTGTGGTGGTGTGCAGATGGGGCATTGGCGGCGCTGCATGGGCTACCATTCTTTCTCAGGCGGTATCCGGTGTGGGATTGGGTATTTATGCCCTGGCAAAGGAACCTCTCCTGCGTTTTCACAAGTCTTATTTTAAAGTCACCAAAAACGGGATGGGGGAATGTATACGTTTTGCAGCGGCTTCCTCCCTGCAACAGTCTGTTATGAATTTTGGTATTTTAATGGTGCAGGGATTGGTAAACAGTTTTGGAGCAGCGGTTATGGCAGCTTTCGCGGCAGCGGTGAAAATTGATTCTTTTGCATATATGCCGGCGCAGGAATTCGGCAATGCTTTTTCGCTGTTTATCTCTCAGAACCATGGCGCGGGGGAGCGGGACAGGGTTCGCAGGGGCGTAGCCAGTGCGGTGAAAGTGTCCATGTTTTTCTGTGCGGCAGTATCATTATTTGTATTTGTATTTGCCGGAAATTTAATGCAGCTCTTTGTGGATGCAGGGGAGATGGAGATTATCTCGGTGGGTGTGGGATATTTGCGAGTGGAAGGCGCTTTTTACTGCGGTATTGGATTATTATTTCTGTTGTATGGATATTACAGGGGCATTAACAAACCAGAAATGTCTCTGGTATTGACATTCATTTCCCTTGGAACAAGAGTGCTGCTGGCGTATCTGCTGGCGCCGATTCCTCAGATTGGCGTATGGGGGATATGGTGTGCGATTCCCATAGGCTGGTTTCTGGCAGATGCCATAGGAGTGCTTTTTTTATTTTCTAATAATATCTTTAGGAATTCTTGAGGATTCTATGCGGTTGCAGTTTATATTTCATCCATATACTAATTCTATCATAAAGTTTGGACGTTGGCTAGAGACTGAACTTAAAACAGTCTCGGAACGGAAGCGCCCGGAAGGGATTTTCGTCTGCGGCCTTTGCAGAAGAAAATCCCTTCCCAGACAAGGGCGCAGAAGTGTAGAGACGGAACTTAAAATAGTAGAGACGGAACTTAAAACAGGAGGACAATATAATGGATGCAGCTACACTGACTTACTATTTTACCCAATATGGCGCGATTGCTATATTTGTGATCGTATTTTTGGAATATTTGAATTTACCGGGATTTCCGGCGGGTGTGATTATGCCGTTGTCCGGTATTATGGCGGCAAAGGGGAATATTAATTTCATATGGGTGATGGTGATCACTGTGGCTGCAGGACTGTTGGGCAGTCTGGTATTGTATGCGCTGGGACGCAAGGGAGGCGAGGTGTTCCTGAATGCCTATACCAGGAAATTTCCAAAACAGAAGGAAGCTCTTGAGAAAAATCTGGATTGGATTCGCAGGAAAGGTTGTGTTGGTGTCTTCCTGGGGAAACTGCTGCCCATGATCCGGACGATAGTATCCATCCCCGCAGGGGTGATTAAGATGGATTTGCTTAAATATATCATCAGTTCTACCTGTGGTATTTTTCTATGGAATTTCGTTTTTGTAGGAGCGGGATATGTGTTAGGGGACCAGGCGTTTCAGTTGTTGGGGCTGGCATAATCACTTTGGACAGCGTGGATATGGAATTATATTACTATGGACAGGATCAGAAAGGTGTGGTATTGGAAATGAGAATTGCGCTGATGACAAATAATTATAAACCTATGATGGGAGGTGTTCCGATTTCCATAGAGCGTCTGGCGAAGGGATTGGAAGCATTGGGGCATCAGGTAACGATATTTGCGCCCACTTATCGGGAACAGCAGGAAGAGGAAAATGTATTCCGTTACAGGACCTGTCTGAATCATTTTATTGGCGGAATTGTGCTGCCCAATCCCTTTGACCACAGAATTGAAGAGGAGTTTGAGAAAAATACTTACGATATCATCCATGTACATCATCCTATGCTCATAGGAAGGACGGCAGTATATCTGTCCCGTAAATATCAGATTCCGCTGGCGTTTACCTATCATACGAGATATGAGCAATATCTGCGCTGTTATACAGGAAACATTGCGAAATTTGATGGCTTTATGGTTGCTTATCTACATACCTTTCTGAAGCATTGCGATTTCGTATTTGCACCCACAGCAGGTATGCAGCAGTATTTGGTGAACCACTGCAAAGTAGATTCCGCAAGGACCGGAATTCTGCCCACCGGGATTGAACGGGAGAATTATATGGTAAGTGAAGCGGAAGGTGAGGAAATTCGCAGGCAATATGGAGCAGAGGGGATGCCGCTGCTTTTGACAGTATCCAGAATGGCTCATGAGAAGAATGTGTCATTTCTTCTGGAGAGCCTGGCGAGAGTAAAGGAACAGTACGCCAGACCTTTCCGTGTGCTTATGGTAGGGGACGGCCCGGACAGGGCGGCATTACAGAAACGCAGTGCCAGCCTTGGACTGGAGAATACGGTTATTTTTACAGGAACCATTCCCAATGAGCAGATTGCGCCATATTTCAAAGGAGCGGATGGCTTTATATTTGCCTCTAAGACGGAGACACAGGGAATTG
Organism: uncultured bacterium; assembly: GCA_947175015.1. GTDB lineage: Bacteria > Bacillota > Clostridia > Lachnospirales > Lachnospiraceae > Acetatifactor. Next base: position 2,734 of record CAMWLE010000075.1, on the reverse strand, counting down.
TGGTGCTGGAAGCCTTTGCCGGAGCTACACCTGTAATCGCAGTGCGGGCAACCGGTGTGGAAGATTTGGTAGAGGATGGCGTCAATGGCATTTTAACCGGGGAAGACAGAGAGGAATACGCTGAAAGGCTGACGGAATTTTTGGAGAGTGTGCCTGTGCGCCGGACAATATTGCCGGAGGAAGAGACTGCCAGACAGGCACAGACCGCATTTGATACCATGGCAGAAAATGCGTATCAGACAGGCAATTTGTATAGGGAAGAAATGATTGCTTTTAAGGCACTTCATTATTATAATAACATTATAGAAGAAAAACGTATTACTGTGGAAAATGGGGGACAGAAAAAACGGAATATACGTTTGCTGTTAGGCCGTATTTAAGATGCTTTGGAGGTTCCTGTTTTCAGCACATGCTTTTGTGATGTGAAAATATGCCGGATAGTTTCACCGAACAGAGCGATTGCTGACGGGAACAGAGGGGTTCAGTATAAAATATCTTTGAGGGAGGAAAATTGCACATGGAACAGAAATATCATGTTCTGGTGGTGGAAGATGATAAGGATATCAGAGAGGGAATTGAAATTTATCTGAAAAGCCAGGGTTATGAAGTGTATCAGGCCGCAGATGGCGCGGAAGGATTGAAGGTGGTGGAACAGGAGGAAATTCATCTGGCCATTGTGGATATTATGATGCCCGTAATGGATGGGGTGTCTATGCTGATGAAGCTGCGATCTATGGAGTATGAATTTCCGGTGATCATGCTTTCCGCCAAGTCCGAAGAAGTAGATAAAATCATGGGGCTGAACATGGGGGCGGATGATTATGTGACGAAGCCTTTTACACCATTGGAATTGTTGGCCAGGGTCAATTCTCATCTGCGCAGATATTCCAAATATCTCTCTGCAATCAAGGATGAGGGCAGCAAGGATCACATCTATACCATTGGGGGACTGGAATTGAATGAGGATACGGTGGAAGTGACCGTGGATGGGGAACCGGTAAAGCTGACGCCTATGGAATTCAAAATCGTACAGCTCCTTATTAAGAATCCGGGCAGAGTATTTTCCGCAGATGAGATTTATGAGAGAATCTGGAATGAGAAGGCCGTGAACACAGATACCATTATGGTACATGTGAGGAATATCAGGGAGAAAATTGAAATCGACCCTAAGAATCCCAAATATCTGAAAGTAGTATGGGGGGTAGGGTATAAGATCGACCGACAGTAATGGTTGTTTGACGGGGCTATGGCCAGGAGGGTTTTGTATGGGATTGTTCGGTAAGAAAAAAAGGCAAAGGGAAGCAGAGCTGCAGGAACCCGTGGTATCGAAGAACATATATAAAGGTAAGAAGAATGAAAAGAAGGAGAAGAACAGAAAATGGCAATGGGCACATATGGGACTTGTACTATGTGCAATATGCGCGATAATCCTTCAAAACTTTTATGGGGTATTTCGGACAAATGCAGAGAAAAATATGAGTAATCCCATAGAAAACACAGAAAACATCTCCTGGTTGTACCAGAACTGCTATTTGCTCTATCGGGATTTATATAATGCCCAATACAGTGAACAAATCAGCTACATGGATCTCTATCTGGAGGCAGATGAGGGAAAACAATGGCTTTTGAATATGAATAAGCTTACGGAGTATATGAATACTATAGCGGAAGAGGAAGAATGGCCGGAAAGTATTGATACAACAGTACCGCTTGAAAGTGCAGAAACAGAAGAGCAGTCGGAAGTGAATGGCATGGGAACTGAGGAGAAGATTGCATATTCGGATTGCAAGAGATTACAGGCGGAGCTGTCTTATCTGGAACAATATTTTCGGGAAATGGATAGCTATTTTCGGAATCTGAACAGCAATTATGATTATTATATTCAGGACAATAACACCGGGAAGTATGTCACAAATATGTCCACGGCTGACAGGAACCGGGGCAATTCGGAACTATATTTTCGGCTCAGCTTCAGCTTTGACAGTGCCGGCAATGTGACTATCGGAGATACTATCTGCGGGATGGATACAACCCAGATCAGAAAATATGCCAATGAAGCCATCAGGGATGATGTACTGGAAGACTTGACAGGGAAAATAAGAGAATTTGCAAAGCTGAAAACCCCTGTGGATTGTACCGTAACATATGTGATTTCCAGAGAGGCATGGACAAAGAGAGGTGTAGGGGATGATTCTGACGATTTTGGCACATGGGGGGGGTATCTCGTTACTAATAGCAGTGGCTTTCATTATTATAGTTACAACTATGAGAATGCTGCAGTGGAGGCGTATAGGAACAGCGGAACAAGCGGAATTATATTAATGTGTCTGTTTGGAATATTTTGTCTGGGATTTCTGCTGCCGTTGCCAGGAAATACAAAGCCTTGGAAGGAGATTAAAATCTGTACTTTTCCGGTGGAGATGCTCTGTGTCATTGGGCTTTGTATAGCTTGGGGGACAGAGAGTGTAGTCACATTGATTGCGCATACGGCAAGTGGCATGGCATATACCGCGGTTAGAGAGTACCTGCCTGTATTTTCAGGCGAAGCTACTTTTTTTGTAGGTGTTTTTAACTTGCTGGTTATTACCATATTTCTATTTTCAGGATGGTATCTGGGTATTTGTGCCAGGGCGCTGAGAGAACTGGGAATAATACAATATATTAAGCAGAAAAGTATGATTTACCGGTTTTTCCCGTTTGTGAAGAAAAAAGTGATCAGCATATATACTGTCTA
>CAMWLE010000074.1 GCA_947175015.1 uncultured bacterium | reverse complement strand
AAATGCCCGGAAGAAATTTTCATCAGCGAACTGTGCTGAGGGAAATTACTTCCCCCTAGGGGCATTGAAGAGAAGGGACGGAACTGGAATAAAGGGAACTGGAATAAAAACAGTCCCGAAACGGAAATGCCCGGAAGAAATTTTCATCAGCGAACTGTGCTGAGGGAAATTACTTCCCCATAAGGGCATTGGAGAGAAGGGACGGAACTGGAATAAAGGGAACTGGAATAGGAGGAACCAGATATGAGCATGTTTTCAGCTTTTAATATTAATGCAAGCGGCATGACTGCACAGAGATATCGTATGGATATTATCTCTGAAAATGTGGCAAATGCCAATACCACCCGAACGGCGGACGGCACGCCCTACCGTAGGAAGGTTGTTACCTTTGAGGAGAAGGGCGGACAGACATCCTTTAGCCGTATATTGGGTAATGCGGCATACAGTCATGGCTATACGGGGCAGGGAGTCAAAGTGTCCGGTGTGTATGAAGATTACACAACACCTATGAATATGGTATATGACCCTTCCCATCCTGATGCGGATGAAAATGGTTATGTGACAGGTCCGAATGTGAATATTATTACAGAGATGACCAATATGATAGATGCCAGCCGCGCATGGGAAGCGAACTCTACCGCCTTTAGTGCGAGTAAGTCGATTGCCATGAAGGGGCTGGAGATAATGAACAGCTAATTGGCTGAAATGATCTTGAGCGGAAGAGAAATCTTAATTGAAATAATAATCTTAATTCAAATAAAAATCTGTACATTAGAAAGGCATGAATATCATGGATATGTCACCAGTTACGGGGATTCCGGGAGCTTTCGGACTTACGTCCGTGAGCGGAACTACGCCGCTGACAAGGGCGGGAGCATTTTCAGAAGAAGAGAGCAAGGTGGAAGGTACATTATTTGATTCCTTCCTGAATGCAGCAATCGACAATATTAAAACTACGAATACATATTTTTCGGATGCGGAGGATGAGAAAATTAAGTTTGCGCTGGGAGAGACGGACAATACACATGATTTGTCCATTGCTCTTCAGAAGGCGTCTGCGGCACTGCAGTATACAGTAGCCATCCGCGACAGGCTGCTGGATGCTTATAAGGAGCTGATGCAGATGCAGATCTAAGGTCTGCGGGTTTTGTGTTGGTTACAGTCGGCATTGGAAACGTACTGTAACAAAAAAAGAAATGACTAGGGGAGAAATACCATGGCTGACAAGCTGAAAGAAATACCAGGAAAAATACTGGAATGGTGGAAGAAATTTACCAACAAGCAGCGAACGATTCTCGTTGCGATTGTCGCGGCAGTGATTTTTACTTTTGTGATCATTTTATATGTGTTCACCAGACCTCAATATACGCACCTGAATACCTTTGACAGCAGTTCGGAAGCTGCAAAGGTAATCGATATCCTTGACGATGCCGGCATAACCCACAGGGAGTCGGCGGATCTTCGGACCATTGAGGTGCTTAAGAACCAGCTTTCCCAGGCAAATTACGCTATGGCTTCTGCAGGTTATCAGCCTGATAATATGAAGCTGAGCGATTATGTGAATAGTGGTATGTCCACAACATCATGGGAGCAGCAGAAACAATATGAAGACTATGCAGCAGCCAGTTTAGCGGCAATGTTTAAGGCGATGTCATTTGTCAGAAATGCCCAGGTAAGAGTGACGCTGCCGGAGCAGACAGGAACATTGTGGGCGCAGCAACAGCAGCAGGATGCGACAGCATATATTCAGTTGGATCTCTCAGGAGAATGCACATCTTCTATGGCGACGGCTCTGGCGAAGTCGGCTGCAACTGCATTGGGCACTTCGAGTACAAAAGGCATTACCATTATGGATTATAATGGCACGCTCCTGTATACAGGAGGAGACGAGTTATCTTTTACCGGCCAGGCCAATTCCTTGCAGGAGCTGCAGGAACAACATGAAAATTTTATGGATAATAGAATCCGGCGGGTATTGTACAATACAAATCAGTACAGTTCCATTGATGTGAAATCCCATATTGTGGTGGATTATACGTCCTATGAGAATCAGGACAGGCGATATTATACCAATGACGGTATGAGTCAGGGATTGCTTGGCCACCAGACTTTGTTTGAGTCTTCTTCCACCAATGGCGAAGCAGGTATACCAGGAACGGATTCCAATGGCGGTGATTTGACGGGGTATGTGAGTCCGGATTACAGTTCCAGCGAGACTACACAGTCGGAATCGGATTCGGATTATCTTCCTAATATATTAGACAGCAAGACCAGCACTCCGGCAGGAAAGGTTGATTATGCGAATTCCAGCATGGCAATCACAATGATTTCCTATCGGGATTATTATGAGGAAAGTGTAAGGGAACAGGGGCTTTTGGCCGGCGGCATTACGTGGGAACAGTTCAAAGAGGCGAACCATGAGGATGTTCAACTGGAGGTGGACGAAGCAATTTATGAGATAGCGGCAGCGGCCAGTGGTATCAGCCGGGACAATATCAGGATCATTGCATATGAATCCCCTATCTTCCATGACAGAGAGGGTCTGAATGTCAGTGCTACCGATGTCCTCAGTGTTGTTATGATCGTATTGATCCTGCTTCTGCTTGGGTTTGTGGTGCTTCGCAGCATGGGAATCAGGAAGCGGACAGAGGAGGAAGAAGAGTTGCCTGTGGAAGATATGCTTCAGTCCACTGCAAATGCAATGGAAGATATTGATGTGGAGGCTAAGTCCGAGACGCGTAAGCTGATAGAGAAGTTTGTGGATGAGAATCCCGAGGCGGCGGCAAATCTGCTGCGCAATTGGTTGAATGAGGATTGGGGTTAAGAGAGAGGTACATACATGGCAAAAAGTTCATCAAAGGAGGAAGGTGTTCGGGGGATACAGAAGGCGGCAATCCTTCTTATATCACTGGGACCTGAACGTTCCGCCGGTATTTTTAAGCATTTAAAAGAGGAAGAAATTGAAGAGCTGACACTGGAAATTGCAAATACCAGAAGCATCACTCCGCAAGTAAAAGAAGATGTGATCAACGAATTCTATGAGATATGTCTGGCACAGCAGTATATCGCGGAAGGCGGTATCGGATATGCGAAGGAACTGTTGGAGAAGGCAGTAGGACCTGAGAAGGCAATGGATGTTATCGGCAAACTGACAGCATCCTTGCAGGTGAAGCCTTTTGAATTTGTGCGTAAGACAGATGCCACACAAATTATCAACTTTATCCAGGATGAGCATCCTCAGACCATAGCATTGATCCTATCTTATTTGGCACCCGCCCAATCGGCATTGGTAATTTCGGCGCTGCCGCCGGAACGGCAGGCGGATGTGGCCAGACGAATTGCTGTGATGGATCGTACCAGTCCTGATGTGATCAAGGAGGTGGAGAAAGTGCTGGAGTCCAAGCTGGCAAGTCTTGTGAACCAGGATTACACGATTATCGGTGGTGTGGATGCGGTTGTGGAGATATTGAATACAGTAGACCGCGGTACGGAACGTCATATTATGGAGACCTTGGAAATCGACGAGCCGGAATTGGCAGACGAAATCAGGAAGAAGATGTTCGTGTTCGAGGATATCCTGCTTCTGGACGACAGAGCTATCCAGCGTGTGCTGCGTGAAGTGGATAACAATGACCTTGCCGTTGCACTTAAGGTTGCCAATGATGATGTGAAGGGCGCTATCTTCAACAACATGTCCAAACGTCTGGTGGTTATGATTCAGGAAGATATGGAATTTATGGGACCTGTGCGTATGAAGGATGTGGAGGAAGCCCAGCAGAAGATTGTCAATGTGATTAGGAAGTTGGAAGATACAGGTGAGATTGTAATTTCCAGAGGTGGAGGTGACGAGATTGTTGTCTAGGAACCTGGTAAAGCAGGCGTATGTAGTGGCACCTCAGGAAGAAAAAAGGGTGATCGACAACAATGCACTGATTCGAAAGCGCATTGGACAGCTTTCCCCAGGGGGCTTTGTGTCCGGTCTGGGGGCGGAGGTTCTGGATGTATCAGTGGAAGAAGGCGCAGGTAATGTCATTAAGGCAAGTGAGGATGCGGAAACGATTCTGGAAGAGGCAAAAAAAGAAGCAGAGTCAATTCTGAATGATGCCAGACTGAGTGCGTTGCAGATGCGTGATGATGTGATAGCGGAGACTGAACTGGAAAAGAACCAGATTTTGGCCCAGGCGAGACAGCAGGGCTATGATGAGGGCGCTGCACAGGCCAGGGCCGAAGTGCAGGCCATAGAACAGGAATATCAGAAAAAAGCGCAGCAGTTGGAAGCAGCGTATCAACAGCAAATTGATGTGTTGGAGCCGCAGTTTATAGACACTATTACGGGTATTTATGAGCATATTTTCCATGTGGATCTGGGAGCATATCGGGAGATTTTAGTATATCTGATTTCCACCACCATACGAAAGTTGGAAGGAAGCCATGATTTTATGATTCATGTCTCTAAGGAAGATTATCCTTATGTCAGTATGCAGAAGAAGCAAATGCTTTCAGGGGCTGTTTCTGCGAACTGCAATGTAGATGTGGTAGAGGATATGACGTTGGAGAAGAATCAGTGCATGATTGAGACGGAAAACGGTATTTATGACTGTGGATTGGATACACAGATGTCGGAGCTGAAGCGCCGGCTGCAATTATTGTCGTGGTCAAAAGTGTGAAGGAAATGAAGATAAAAATCTAAGTTATTTCCGGAAGAACGCAAAGGCAGCGTTCTTCCCGGTTTGCGGCGGTTCATAGATTGTTTACGCCGCCGTTTACGGCAGTTCATTGATTGTCTGTGTCGCTGGGCGGCATGATGGAAGAGTGAAATGATCAGGGAGAGGATTTTTTGCAAACACTGAATGTTGATTTCGCAAAATATAATAAAATAGCAGAACAGACCTTTTATAAGAAGAAAGGCAAGGTAGTGAATGTGGTGGGGCTTACCATTGAATCCTCAGGTCCGGATGCGAAACTGGGGGATATCTGTGAGATTACACCGGAGGGAGAAGAACAGCGGCCTCCTATCAAAGCGGAAGTGGTGGGATTCAAGGATAAGAAGACATTGCTTATGCCTTATGACTCTGTGGATGGCATTGGTTTGGGATGTATTGTAGAGAATACGGGAGTTCCCTTGCAGGTATTGGTCAGTAATGAATTGCTGGGCAAGACATTGGATGGAATGGGGCTTCCGGTAGATGGAACAAGATTTGACGGCATGCCGTATCTGGTGGAAGCTACGCCCCCGGACCCCATGAGTCGGAAAATCATTGATACGGTACTTCCATTGGGAGTCAAAGCGGTGGATGGACTGATTACAGTGGGTAAGGGACAGCGTATTGGCATTTTCGCAGGTTCCGGGGTGGGTAAATCTACTCTGATGGGCATGTTTGCCAGAAATACCAAGGCGGATATCAATGTGATCGCATTGATTGGAGAGCGTGGCAGGGAAGTACGCGAATTCATTGAACGTGATCTGGGAACGGAAGGCATGAAACGGTCTGTGGTGGTTGTGGCCACTTCTGACAGGCCGGCTTTGGAGCGGAATAAGGCTGCTAAGACTGCCACTGCCATTGCGGAGTATTTCAGGGATCAGGGCAAAGATGTATTATTGATGATGGATTCTCTAACCCGTTTTTCTATGGCACAGAGGGAAATCGGGCTGGCCAGCGGCGAACCGCCTGTGACCAGAGGTTATCCTCCCAGTGTGTATTCAGAGATGCCTAAGCTCCTGGAGCGGGCCGGGTGTGCTGCCAGAGGGTCTATCACAGGATTGTATACAGTGCTGGTGGATGGAGATGATTTTAATGAACCTATTACGGACACGGCACGAAGTATCCTGGATGGTCATATAATGTTGGATAGGAAGTTGGGGCATAAGAATCATTACCCTGCTATTGACATCTTGCAGAGTATTTCCCGGTGTATGAGTCAGATTGCGGATAAAGCACATAAGCAGGCGGCGGGGAAATTGAAAAATGTTCTTGCCACTTATAATGAGGCAGAGGATCTGATCAATATTGGTGCATATAAAAGCGGCAGCAATCCTTCTATTGATTATGCGATTTCTAAAATTGACGCTGTGAATAATTACCTGTGTCAGAATGTAGATGAAAAATTTACTTTTGAGGACAGTGTGGCTATGCTTGAGAGGTTGTTTGTGTCTTAAGGGGGTGACAGGGAATGGCGAAATTTCGTTATTCTATGCAGAGTATCCTGAATATCAAGATGAAGATGGAGACGCTGGCGAAGCAGGAATTTTCTGCGGCAAGGGCGGCTTTGGATGCGGAAGAACAGCGGTTACAGCAGCTTTTTGACAGGAAAAACGGTTATGAGAAGAAGGCTCAGGCATTACTGGCGGGCACATTGAATATCAGAGATATTGAGGAAAACAGAGCAGCAATCTTATGTATGGAGAATTATATCATACAACAACGGAGGCGTGTGGAAATTGCGGAAAAAAAGCTGGAAGATGCCAGAGAGCGGCTGACTACGGTAATGATGGAACGCAAGACCCATGAGACATTGAAAGAAAAGGCATTCCAAGTATTCCTCATGGAAGAAAAGCGGCAGGAGAGCAAGGAAATAGATCAGTTGACCAGCTATACATATGGACAGCGCAGAAGCGAAGAAAGCAGAAGCGAGGTGCCGGTTTAGGAGAGAATTATGGCAAAGGAAATGACATTTGATGCCGCATCGGCAGAACAGGAGAGAAATAAATTAAAAGAGGAAAAAAAGCAGCTAAAGAAGGAACAGAAGGCACAGCGAAAGGAAGCCAAGCGCAGAGCGGCGGAGATTGAGAAGCAGGAAGAGGCGTTGGGCGAGGATAGCGGCAATGGTATTGTGACTCTGTTTGCCACGCTTTTGATTGTGATTTTATGGTTGGCAGTGATCTGCGTGGTGGTTAAGTTGGATATCGGCGGCTTTGGCAGCGGTGTTTTGACCCCTATTTTGAAGGATGTTCCTGTTCTTAATAAGATATTGCCAGGTGTGAAAATTACCGAGACAACAGAACCGGATAATTATGGCGGATATTCCAGTCTGGAGGAGGCGGTTGCCTATATCATGCAGTTGGAATTGGAGTTGGAGCGGGCACAGACAGCTTCCAATGCGAAAGATACGGACATAGAGACCTTAAAGGCAGAGGTAAGGCGTCTGCAGGAGTTTGAACAGAAACAGGATGAATTCCAGAGAATTAAGACAGCATTCTATGAAGAAGTGGTAGAAACGCTTGGGCCGGATGAATTTGAAAAGTATTTCTCTTCGATGGATCCTACTACCGCGGAATATATATACAGACAGGTTCAGATTCAGAATGAGGCCAGCAGTGAGATTCAGTCTTATGTGCAGGGATACTCATCTATGAAGGCGAAAGAGGCGGCCAAGATATTTGATGCTATGACCGATAACTTTACATTGGTGGCCAAGATTCTGGAGAATATGGATGCGGATGCCAGAGGTAAGATTCTGGCAGCCATGGATGTGGAGAATGCCGCAAGACTTACAAAAATGATGGACCCTGACTCTTAAGAAAACTATCATAATATCCGATATAAATAGGGGAGCTTTTATCCCTGATTAAAATAATAAGAAAGGAGGTCAGAAATGACAAGTACACCTGTAAAAGATGTAGGTTCGGTTTTTACAAATCCGAGTTCGGCGCAGACAGGGAAAACAGCCGGGAATACAGGCGATTTTCAGAAAGTCTGGAGCAATCAGATGAACAGGAACACCATGGGAAGCTACGTTCCCAATAGTTCCGCCCAGAGCACAACAGCGCAGGCAGATGCTTCGGTAAAAACAGCGAAGCGGTCGGATGCTGGTGCAGATGCCGACACAACAGTGCGGCAAAAAGAACAGGCAGTGCGCAGCGATGACAAAAGTAGTGTGGATTCATCAGGAGAGACGAACGCCACAAATGAAGTTGCTGAGGTGAAGGATGATCTGTCTGCCGTTCAGGACAGCACAGCGCAGGAGACTGAAGAGCTGACACCGGAAGAGTTGGAGCAGGCAATGGAAGTGCTTGGTACGGCGGTATTCAACCTGATGCAGAAGATTGCGGATGCTTTTGGCATTTCTATGGAAGATTTACAGATGACCATGGATGAACTGGGGATGGATCAGATGGATTTGCTGAATGCGGATGCTTTTGGCAGCTTGTTGTTGAAGCTTGGCGGAGCAGAAGATTCCTATGCACTGCTGATGGATGAAACGCTGTATGGCAATTATCAGGAATTGATGGGACAGCTTGACAATACTATGGAAGAAAGTGCCAAAGCTCTGGAAATAGAGCCAGAGCAATTGGAAGGACTCTTACATAAGATTTCGGTCAGCGAAGTGTCAGCAGAAGAGAACCCTGATTCTGTGAAAGCACCAAATCAGGAAGAGGAAGGGCAGATGACGAATGCAGATCTCGGGGTATCGGTGAAGGCCGTCGCGGAAGCGATGGAGGGAAAACAGGATATCTCAGATGAGCAGACGGAGGGACAGTCCAGGCAGACCAGGGAAGATGGAAGGCGCGGTGCTGAGAAAACAGAGATGGAACCTCAGGAGCAGCTTTTCGGACAGAATCTTCGGACGGAACAGCTTCAGCCGCAGGTACGACAGGCCGAGAGCATATTGCAGAACAGCGGATGGTCTGCAGATACCCGAAATATCATGAATCAGGTTATGGATTACATGAAGCTTCAATTAAATGCTGATACTACGAGCTTGGAAATGCAGCTTCATCCGGCCAGCCTGGGAACGCTTCGAGTACAGATTGATTCCAGCGCCGGTGTGCTTACGGCTCATTTCATCACACAGAATGAAAGTGTGAAGGCAGCATTGGAAAGCCAGATAGTACAGCTTCAGGAGAACTTTGAAGAGCAGGGCGTCAAAGTGCAGGCGATTGAAGTCACTGTGCAGACTCATGAATTTGAGCAGAATTTGGAGCAGGGTCGTGACAGGAATCAGCAGACACCGGAGAAGAGAAATCGAACCAGAAGAATTCAATTGAATGATGCTCTTGCCATGGAAAATGTGGAAGAGGAAGACGCGTTGGCAGCAGATATGATGGCAGCGAACGGGAATACGGTGGATTATACTGTATAATATGTAGTGACGTCGTATGAGAATTGATATTGTGTTTCAGAAGTTGAAAAGGATTTGATTTACTAAGATTTAAAAAGGACTTGATGAAATAAGAAAGGAGAATGGATATGGGATTGATAGCACCGGTAGAAGATGGGAAAATAGTAGAAACGGATTCTCAAGCTTCATTGAAAAAGGCTAACAGTGCCAATAATGGTATGGATAAAGATGCGTTTCTGCAGCTTTTGGTGGCACAGATGCAGTATCAGGATCCCTTGGAGCCTACATCCAACACGGAGTTTGTCTCACAGTATGCGCAGTTCTCGCAGGTAGAGCAGATGCAGAATATGGCGGCATCTACAGAGCTTGCAAGAGCATCCTCTCTGGTGGGAGAACAGGTCTATATTAAGACAACCACATCATCAGGAGATCCCAGGTATGTGTATGGCAAGGTGGATTATGTTGTATATGAGGGCAACAAAGCATACCTGGCCATCAATGAGGAGCTTTTTTCTCTGGATGATCTGGATACCGTAGTGGATCTGGAATACAAGGTGGCTTATGATAAAGCTGAGGACTTCACGAATAAACTGAATAAGCTTCCTAAGGTAGGAGCTGTGGATATGTCCAATGCTGAGGCTATTGAGGAACTTAAGAAGATTTATGAAGAAATGACAGATTATGAGAAGACTTTCCTTGCAACCGATACCATTAAGAGGTATAATGAATATGTTGTGAGGTTGGAAGAGGTTCGCAACGCTGCAGAGGAAGCAGATAAGAACAAAAATCCCGATGCAGGAGATGATGACAAGGGAGAAGGCGGTGAGGGCGGTTCGGATGCTGGAGAAGGCGGAGAAACAGGAACTGTCTAATGCCCAAAGGAGAGAAGCCTTATACAAATTCAGTACAGAGTCAGTGCAGAGTTAGTACAGAGTCAGCGCAGAGTTAGTACAAAATCATTTAACAATAGAAGGAAATAAGAAGGAGCTTGCAGGGATGAACATTCAGAACAATGGATATATATCCATTGCGCAATTGTCGGATCAGTATCTGGGCAAGGCTCAGAAGACGCAGGTTCGGGAACCCCTGGGGACTACGGATGGTCTTTCCTTTGAGGAATTGCTGAAGCAGAAGGAACTGCAAGGCACAGGAGGCCTTAAATTCTCAAAACATGCCATGAGCAGACTGGCGGACCGCAATATTGAGCTGAGTGACAATCAGTTGGAGCGGTTGGAGACGGGAACGAAGAAGGCGGGCCAGAAGGGTATCCGGGATTCGCTGGTGATAGTGGATGAACTGGCGTTTATCGTGAATATACCTAACCAGACGGTCGTCACCGCAATGGATAGCACAGAGACGAACGAGAACATATTTACTAATATTAATGGAGCAGTTATCATATAACCGGACCTTTGGGAGGTTATCATCCCTCGACTGACAGAGAGGGAATTCAGCCGGCGGCTTAAGGCCGGCAACTGTTCCGGTCTGCTAATGTGTATACGTAGTACAAATAAGGTGCCGCAGTTGGTATGCTGTACAGGTGTCGCATTGCAGAATTGGAAAAGGAGGAACAAATACTATGATGAGATCACTTTTTTCTGGCGTGTCAGGACTGAAGACACATCAGACCAAGATGGATGTAATTGGTAATAATATTGCCAATGTTAACACAACAGCCTATAAGAAAAGCACTATTACCTTCAGCTCATTGATGAGTCAGACAACACAGAGAGCCAGCGGTGCCAATGCTACCACCGGTACGGGAGGTGTCAATGCGAGACAGATTGGTTTGGGTGTAAAATCCGCTGCTATCAATGTCAATATTACAGATCCGGGAGCCAGCCAGTCTACCGGCAATCCTTTTGATGTTATGATTACCGGAGAGAATTTCTTTGTTGTCAGCGATGGCAGCCAGAATTATTTTACCAGAGACGGTGCTTTCTATGTGGATGGTGCGGGCAATCTGGCAATGACTAGCCTTGGCTACAATGTTATGGGATGGCAGGTAGATGAGGAAACAGGTAATATTAAGAAGGATACGGTAACAGCGCTTCGTATTATGAGTGCCGCTAATATGACTTACCCGCCTGAGGCTACTACGGATGGATATATGTCCGGCGTTATTGACAAGAATGATACGGATGTTACCAGTACAAACGGCAGAGTGGTGAATTTCGGATTCTATGATCAGTTGGGGTACAAATATACGGCTAAATTCGTGTTCAAGCAGTCGGATGATAAGAATATCTACAGCCTGGAGCTTGACAAGATTATAGATGAGAACGGTGTTACGGTGCCTGGCAGCACGTCGGGGGTGTTTGGTGAGCAGCGGGTATTCAAGAAGAGCGGCACAATGCAGATAAACAGGGACACTACAGAAGGTTATACATGGAATGCTGATATTCTGACAAATAACGCCAATGGGAAAGCGGTTGATTTAGGGGAACTGATAGATGCAACTACCGGTAAATGGAAGGACATGGATGAGAAAATTGGCACCGCTCCGAATGAAATGACTGTTGCGGAAGGATTGGACTTCATTGCCGCTGCTTATGGTTACGAAGGGAAAAGGGAAGATTTCCTGAATATGATTTTGATTCAGACACCGGCAGATCCGACCAACGGTACTCAAGAAGTGACATGGAGTGTGGAAGAAATGCTGTTGGGCGGGAATGGTGTGCCTAAAATTGATACTCTTTTCACAACACAGCCGGATCCAGATTCAAATATTTATGCCGCTGATGTTAAGGGAAGCTATTTTGACGGTGAATTGGTTTACTTTGATGCTAAAAATGGTAAGTTTGCAGGAATTAATTCACCAGGGGGGCAGTCAACGATAACGTTAAATCTGTCTGGGATAGGTGAGGGCAACTTTTCCGATATCACCATTGATTTATCTGAGACCGGTATGTATGACAATAAGGGTACCTCTACCATTGGAGCTACCAATGGCAGTAATGATGAATCCAGACTTGGGCAAGGTGCAGGGCGCCGCTTGGGTGAGATGAGCGGTGTGTCCATTCAGCAGAACGGTATGATTTATGCAACCTATGACAATGGTATGACAAAACTGCTGGGGCAGATTGCCACTGCAAAATTCGCAAACGCATCCGGTCTGGAAAAACTGGCGGATAACCTTTATTCAGCAACACTGAATTCAGGAGAGTTCGATGGCATCGGTGTGGATGTCACAGCCAACGGCGATTATATGTCCACAGGGCAGTTGGAAATGAGTAATGTGGATCTGTCAACGGAATTCACGGAAATGATTACTACGCAGCGTGGTTTCCAGGCGAACAGCCGTATCATTACTGTCTCAGATACACTTTTGGAAGAATTAACTAATTTAAAGAGATAATTTTACTCGCATTATAGTTTCAAATGTGTTATACTATGGGGGCAGAGTGCTGTCCCCATATATGGTTTTGTGTGTGGGGAAGTCTATGGAGGGAAGTTTGAACGAAGAAGGAGCAGTTTGGACAATGGGATTCCTGCCACAAAGTAAAAAGAGCAAAGAAGTTGTAAATGGTATTTTTTTCAGTGGGAGTGGTAACAGGGGGAGGAGAGTGTAATACAATGGAGAGGGGTTAGAATATGATAGAAGTGACGAAAATTAACGGGGTAAAGATATTGGTGAACCCACATCTGTTTGAAATTGTAGAGGAGACACCAGATACGGTGATCACATTGACAACGGGAAAAAAAATAATTGTAAAAGAAAGTAGACAAGAGATAAAAAATCTTGTAAAATCATATAGAAAGGATATTTTTGCTGAGTGATTTAAATTAATGCAGAATGTTAGGTGATTTACAATGGACATAGCATCGTTAGCCGGACTTATATTGGGCGTTATAATGATTTTGGTCGGTGTTATTACAGGTGCCGGCTTGGATAAACTGATTGAGGAGTATTGGAACTATCCTTCTGCCATCATTACTTTTGGTGGTGCTTTCAGTGCGACGCTTACATCAGTCAGTCTGCAGGATTACATAGCAGGGCTTAAAAGTTTTACACTGATTTTTAAGACACCGGTATTGAATACTACAGAAATGATTCGTAAGATCATAGACTTGTCCAATGTGGCTCGTAAGGAAGGACTTCTGTCCCTGGAGGAAGCTGCCGCAGATATGGATGAACCTTTCCTGAAAAAAGGTATTTTGCTCATTGTTGACGGTACTGACCCGGAACTGGTGCGAGCAATTATGGAGACGGAATTGGTAAGTATTGAAGGAAGACATAAGAGCTGTATTGGTTTCTGGGATACATTGGGGGCCATGGGGCCTGCGTGGGGTATGATCGGTACCCTGATAGGATTGGTAGATATGTTGTATCATATGGATAATGTGGAAACGCTGGGACCTGCTATGGCGGTTGCATTGATTACTACATTGTATGGTTCTGTTTTGGCGAATCTGATCTGTACTCCGGTGTCCAATAAGCTGAAGGCGGATAATGCCGCCGAGATGATGCTGAAGGAAGTTATGATTGAAGGCTTGCTGTCCATTCAGGCAGGTGAGAATCCGAGAGTAATCGAAGAGAAACTGAAATCCTTCCTGGCTCCTAAGGACAGAGAGGCTTCTGTTGAGGATGGTGCAGGGGGTGAAGAATAATGGCAAAACGGAAGGAAGATACGCCGCCGGCCGGTTCGCCGGCGTGGATGGCTACCTTCAGTGATTTGATGAATTTGTTGCTTTGCTTTTTCGTTATGTTGTTTGCTATGTCAACAATACAAGAGGAAAAGCTGCAGGCATTTGTGGCTGCCATGAATAATACTTTCAGTATATTTGATGCAGGTGCTACGGCCATTGGCGATGGTGTCCTGATCAGTAACGGTGTCAGTCAGTTGAATGAACTTGATGAATATATCAACAGCACAGGTGTGGTTGCGGACAGCGATGATGAAAGTGAGAATCTGGATAATTCTTCCAGCAGCAGGGAGGAATTGGAGAAGATACTGGAGGATCAGCAGCTTCGGGATAATGAAGAACTTTCCGAAGAAGTGGAGGAGATGCTTCAGGAACTTAAGGTTGGTGACGAGGTTGATATTAGTTTTACCGCGCAATATGTACAGCTTTCGATGAATGGTGCATTGCTTTTTGACTCGGGAAGCGCTGACTTAAAAGAAGATGCGAAGCAGATTCTGGACAAGGTGGGAACCGTGTTGGAGCGTTATGGCTCCGGAATTGTTGAGATAGTAGGGCATACGGATAATGTTCCTATCCATAATGCCAGGTTTCCCAGCAATGAAGAGTTGAGCAGCGCAAGAGGATTGTCTGTGTTCTATTATCTGGTAGATACTACTTTGTTGGATCCGGTGAATTTGAGACATGCGGGAATGGGAGAACGTATTCCCATTGCCGATAATTCTACCGAAGAGGGCAGGAGCAGAAATCGAAGGGTAGAGATCAGAATATATAATCCGTCACAGGAATGAAGACGGAAGAAGGGGGCTTTTAAAGCATGAAGAAAAATTTACTAAGTGTGCTGGTGCTGGTATTGGTGGTAGTCAATATAGTCATGTCTGCGGTCATGATGATCAGTGTCATCGGCACGAACAAGAAAACGGCAGAGCTGATTACCAGCATTGCAACAGTGCTGAACCTGGAATTATATAATCCGGGAGGAACGGCCGATGTGGCGGTGTCACTGGATGATATGGCGGTCTATGAAATGACTGGGTTTATGATTCCTGTGGCCAAGGAGAAGGTCGTAAATGCTGACGGAAGTGTATCGGAGGGAAAGCAGGAGTACTTTGGCTTTGACCTTACGATACAGATGAATACCAAACATGAAGATTACAAAAACTACGGCACTAATATTGATGAGAGAAAATCTTTGCTCCAGAATGTAGTGGAACAAGTCATTTCCAGCCATACTTTGTCAGAATGCCAGGATGATTTTGACAGTATTAAGGAAGAACTCCTTCAGGCAATTCAAAGATTTTTTGGGTCGGACTTTGTTTTTCAGATTTCTACTCATAACAGGAAATATGGTTGAGGCGTATAGATAAGGACAAAGACAATGAGACATAAAGCTATGCGATTGGAGGTGAACTTGTGTGGGCGAGGTCCTTTCCCAAAGTGAAATAGATAAATTGCTGGAACAAATGTCGTCAGGTGAGATCGGCGACGAACTGGTACCGGAAAGCGATGAAAAAAAAGTTAAGAACTATGATTTCAAACGCCCTACAAAGTTTTCCAAGGAACATTTGAGAACGTTGGAATTCATATTTGAGCATTACAGCCGGTTGATTTCTACAAATCTCCCGGTATATCTTAGAAAGAATGTACAGGTGGCGGTGGCCAGCTCAGAAACCAATACCTTTAATGAATTTACAAATGCTTTATCCAGTCCTGTTATTTTGGGCATCATTGATTTCGCACCTTTAAATGGTTCTATTATCATAGATTTGTCAACAAATCTGGGATATGCCATGTTGGATCGGATGTTGGGCGGAAATGGTGTGCCTTTAGACAAAAGCAGAGATTTTTCTGAAATCGAACAAACAATTATACAGAAGATATTGGTAACGTTTACACAACTTCTGCGGGAGCCATGGAAAAATGTTATTGATATATCGCCTGTGTTGAGCCGCCTGGAAACAAATCCACAGTTTGCGCAGGTGATTGCTCCAGGCGATATGGTTGCGATTGTGACTTTGAACATCAAAATAGGTGATGTTGAAGGATTAATGAATATCTGTCTGCCGTTTTTTACGTTGGAAGACG
Source organism: uncultured bacterium (assembly GCA_947175015.1). Classification (GTDB taxonomy): domain Bacteria; phylum Bacillota; class Clostridia; order Lachnospirales; family Lachnospiraceae; genus Acetatifactor. The sequence goes on along the minus strand of CAMWLE010000074.1, from coordinate 1,207 downwards.
TGATGGATAAGCTGAATACAAAGTTTTGGTATTCTACCATGCAGGAAAATCATGATGAAAATTATGAGGCATATGTGGAATCAATGATACGCAAGGTGAATGTACCTGTGAGAGCTGTACTTGGTAGGAGCACCATTACCGTAAATGATTTTATGAATTTACAGGTGGGTGATTGCATCCGCCTGAATACCGGAGTGGATGAAGACATGAATGTATATGTTGGAAATATTAAAAAATTTACCGCATTACCCGGCACTGAAAAGGATTCTTATGCTGTCAGGATTACATCGGTTATCAGAGAGGAGGAGTAAACAATGGATGCAGGAATGTTATCTCAAGATGAGATAAACGCACTACTCAACGGTATGGATGTGTCTGACGACAACGAACAGGATGCCGGGACGCAGGATCCTAATGTGCCGGTGGATAGTTCCCAGATAGTAAATTATGATGATGTTCTTACGGATGTGGAGAAAGATGCGATTGGCGAAGTGGCCAATATCAGCATGGGTTCTTCTGCAACTACACTCTATTCCCTTGTAAACAGAAGGGTGAATATTACTACGCCGGTAGTTGAGCTTGCTACATGGGATAATTTATTGACACAGTATGAAAGGCCTTGTGTGTTTATTCAGATCAAATATACGGTTGGATTGGATGGAACCAATATTTTGATACTGAAAGAACATGATGTTAAGGTCATTACTGATTTGATGATGGGAGGAGATGGCACTAATACAGATGGCGAGCTGGGAGAATTGCATTTGAGTGCAATATCCGAGGCAATGAACCAGATGATGGGAGCATCGGCGACTTCTCTTTCTACCATGTTACAGACCAAAATTGATATCAGTCCGCCGGATGCTACTCTGTTGGATTTGGCAAAAGTAGAAGCGGGCGGCGATATTTCTCCGTTTCTGGGAGGATTGTTTGTTAAGATTTCCTTCCGTATGCAGATTGATGATTTGGTGGATAGTTCTATCATGCAGCTTTATCCGGTGGAATTTGCCCGTAAAGTTGTAAATACTTTTATCAGTTCACAGACGGGGGGTGCAAGTGCCGAAGCATCCAGCGGTGCACCTGCGGCGGATGCAAATGCACAGGCTGCCAATCCGGCACTTTCGGAACAGACATCAGCGGGGGCAATGCCCGGCAGTATGGGAATGCAGACACCTGGCGGCATGGATGCTCAGATGATGGGAATGAA
>CAMWLE010000073.1 GCA_947175015.1 uncultured bacterium | reverse complement strand
AGGACGAGGAAAGCGAGACTGTCAGAGATGGCATTGCCGGTGGAAATGTGCAGGACGAGGAAGGCGAAACTGTCAGAGATGGCATTGCCAGTGTGGATACGCGGAACCATGAAAACAGGAAAGCGTTTTTGCGCCTGAAAAGGCGGCTAAATGCAATATATCCTTATGCGGGGCTGGCAGAACTGTATACCAAAACTACCGTTTCTGAGCTGAAAATTGCAGCTATGGCAGATAAGGATGAAGCGGCATATCATACTTTTGAGGAAAGGGAAATACAACCTTATATTCCCATGTTCCGCAGAGAAGAGGAAAAAATCAGCGGCCCTGTGCGCGGAAATGCTTACCATAGAGTCATGGAACTATTGGATTTTGAGGCATTGATGGAATTGCCGTCGGAGGAACTGACATCAGGTGTTCATGAATTCTTATGCAGGGAAGTGGAAAGCAGGCGTCTGAAGGAAGAATATTTTCAGGCAATACGGGAGGCGCGGATTGTGAAATTTCTGCGTTCGGAGTTGGCCCGGCGCATGTGGAAGGCACAGAAGAAGGGAGCATTGTATCAGGAGCAGCCATTTGTATTGGGCATTGATGCCCGCAGGCTGAAGGAAGGTTTCCCGAAGGAGGAAACGGTTCTGATTCAGGGAATTATCGATGTGTTCTTTGTAGAAGACGATAGCTTGGTGTTGTTGGATTACAAGACAGATTCCGTGTCATCCATGGCGGAACTTTGGAATCGATATGAGACGCAGATGGATTATTATCAGGAGGCAATCCGGAAGCTGATGGGAATGCCGGTGAAGGAAAGAATTCTGTATTCGTTTCACCTGGAGGATTACCTCCCGTTATGATGTTACCTACGATTCCAGAGCCAGCCGCTTGATTCTGACAAAGGTATTTCGCACATAAGGAATTGCCAGGAGAATCAAAGTAATGGCGGTTTCCGTGAAGATATAAATGCCATTATAGGTAAATGTATATGGCAGCGGATGCCAGCCTTCCCAGGCATATTCCTTGAAAAACAGATAGCCGGACAGGGATGAGCACAACCATCGTCCTATCACACCTGCGATCAGACCTTTTGGAAGGCCGTTTTTCGAGTTGGAGAATAGGCCTGACAACCCCAATGAGCCGAAAGCCAGGGGATAGTCCATGAGTAGCTGTACGGGATGTATCACAAAGGGATCAATGATGAGCTGCAGGATGCCATGAGCGAAACCTGTCATCAGACCGGCCTCCAGTCCGAACCAATAACCCGGAAGGCAGATCATCAGCATGGAAAGCAGTGTAACGGAGCCCCCAAAGGGAAACTCATACAATTTGATGTAGGACAGGACGGTACCCAGAGCGATGGAAATGGCACAGAAAGCCAACTGCTTTGCTGTGAGCTTTGCGGAGCTTTTGGCAGGCGCCGTCTTTTTCCTGGCAAAGTAAGCGGCAATGGCCAGAAACGCAATGAATACAAGGACAAGCAGAATGTTGCCCAGGGTGGTGGGGACATAGGAGATTGCATCTCCGTCTCTGATTACATTGTACAACATAAAAAAATCCTCCTTTAGTTGGCTAAGGAGGAACAACATCTGCAGTTATAAGGAATCCGGTCAACATACTTGATTCTGTTTCGGCTTCAGCCCGTCCATTGGAATCCGATTTCGTTTTGAAATGCGTGCATGTATGCTCCTGATAACTGTTGTGCTTCCTTACGCCGGTATTATCCGGGTCAAGTAGTGAGGGTTAGAAACAGTGCAATGGGCACCGATTCAATCTCAGCGATGTGCTCCCCTAGCGGTTATTTGATTCATGACTTACTATAAGGGATATGGATGAGAATGTCAAGTAATACAAAATTTTTCAAAAAATAAATCAAAGTAGGGAAAGGAAAGATACAAGATGAAAGCATATAAAGACATGAGCAGGGAAGAACTGTTGACATTGAAAGCAAGTCTGGAGGAAGAATTCAAGACAGAGGAAGCGAAAGGTCTTTCGCTCAATATGGCCAGAGGTAAGCCGGGGGCTTCCCAGTTAGCCTTATCCATGCCGATGCTGGACGTGATTAACAGTGAGGCGGATATGAATACTTTGCTGGGAAATGATACCAGAAATTATGGGGATTGGGATGGCATTGGCGAATGCAGGCGGCTGATGGCTGATATGATAGGCGTCAAGAAAGACAATGTAATCGTATGCGGCAATTCCAGTCTGAATATTATGTATGACACAGTGGCTCGTTCCATGATAAAAGGTGTGAACGGATCTACGCCATGGTGCAAGCTGGATAAGGTGAAATTTTTATGCCCGGTTCCGGGATATGACAGACATTTCAAGATTACGGAATTGTTCGGAATCGAGATGATCAATATCCCGTTGAACGAAGACGGACCGGATATGGACATGGTGGAATCATATGTGAATAACGATGCTGCGGTAAAGGGAATCTGGTGTGTGCCCAAGTATTCTAATCCCACAGGCATATCATACTCCGATGAGGTGGTGAGGCGGTTTGCAAACCTGAAACCGAAGGCAGAGGATTTCCGTATTTACTGGGATAACGCATACTGTATTCATCATATTTACGATGATATCCAGGATGAAATATTGAATATTCTGGAAGAGTGCGAAAAGGCTGGTAATCCGAATATGGTGTATATTTTTGCCTCTACTTCAAAGGTAAGTTTTCCCGGTTCCGGCGTATCGGCGATTGCAACTTCCCCGGAAAATATGGCGTATATTAAGAAATTTATGGAAGTGCAGATTATTGGTCATGATAAGATTAATCAGCTGCGCCATGCGAGATTTTTCAAAAATATAGACGGTTTAAACGCGCATATGAAAAAACATGCGGAACTTCTCCGACCGAAATTCGAGGCGGTACTGAACACTTTGGATGCCGAACTGACAGGAACAGGACTCGGAAGCTGGATAAAGCCAAGAGGCGGGTATTTTATTTCTTTTAATGCAATGCCAGGGTGTGCGAAGGCGATTGTCGCAAAATGTAAGTCATTGGGCGTAGTGCTTACAGGTGCAGGCGCAACCTATCCTTATGGAATTGATCCGGAGGATTCCAATATCCGGATTGCTCCTTCCTTCCCGACACCTGAGGAAATGGCAGATGCCACGAAGATTTTTGTACTCTGTGTGAAGCTTGTTTCCGTGGAAAAATTATTAAGTGAGTAAAGAATTTTGGGCAAATAGCAGACCATTGGAGCAAAGCATTGTATAGTAAAATAGAAGCAGGAATGCTTACTCGTATGGAGGCAGAGGATTATGGCGAGGACTGTAGGCATAGGTATTCAAAGTTTTGAAAAATTGATATCCAATCAATATTTGTATATAGATAAGACTAATTTCATATAAGAACGGAAGCGTTCCGCAGGGTTTTTATGGAAATGACAGATGCGAAGGTTTTGATAAAGCACAGTTCTTACTGAATGGCTGTTATCCAATTATTAAGTGAAATGGTGTACCGTCAAGTCTATGTGTGTGTCAAAGGAGGAATACAATTGTGAAAAAGCATATTTGTGTAGGTCTTTTGGCCCATGTGGATGCAGGCAAAACAACTCTTGCGGAAGGGCTTTTATATACTTGCGGCAGAATTCGGAAGCTGGGCAGGGTGGATCACGGAGATGCTTTTCTGGATAATTTTGCTCAGGAAAGGGAGCGGGGGATTACTATTTTCTCCAAACAGGCCCGGGTTGCCTGGGAAGGGTTGGAAATAACATTGCTGGATACGCCGGGACATGTGGATTTCTCTGCGGAAATGGAGCGTACCTTGCAGGTGTTGGATTATGCGTTGCTGGTTGTCAGCGGGACCGACGGAGTGCAGGGACATACCAGGACATTGTGGAGGCTGTTAAAACAGTATGAAATTCCGGTAATTCTCTTCGTGAACAAAATGGACCAACCGGACACAGAGAGCGGAAAACTGATGAAGGAATTGCAGGAGAAATTGGATGCCGGCTGTCTTGCATTTGGTCCGGAAGCAGAGGAAAATCGTGAGTCATTCCTGGAAGAGTTGGCCATGTGCACAGAAGGGATGATGGAGGAATATCTGGAGACGGGCGGGATTGCTTCGGATACGCTGGCAGAGGCCATAGCCGGGAGGCATGTGTTTCCCTGTTATTTTGGCGCAGCATTGCATTTGGATGGTGTGGAGGAATTGCTGCAGGGAATGAAGAAATACTGCATTTGTCCCGTATATCCGGAGCAATTTGGAGCAAGAGTCTATAAAATCTCCAGGGACAGCGCCGGAAACAGGCTGACGCATTTGAAAGTGACAGGGGGCGTCCTGCGAGTGAAGATGCTTGTGGGTAATGCAGGGAGTGCCGCTCCGGGGGAGGAAATCTGGGAAGAGAAAGCGGATCAGATACGAATCTATGGAGGCCTTCCTGAAGGCGGCGCGCAATATCACAATGCGGAGCAGGTGGAAGCAGGAGAAATCTGTGTGGTTATGGGGCTTGGCAAGACTTATGCAGGACAAGGTCTGGGGCGGGAGAACAGGAGCGATCTTCCGATTCTGGTGCCTGTACTTACGTATGCTTTGATACTTCCGGAGGGAACGGATGCTGTGAAAGTGCTGGGACAGCTTCGGAAACTGGAAGAAGAGGAACCACAACTGCATGTGGTGTGGCAGGAAGCAAATCCTATAAAGAATGAAATCTCTTCGGCAATTCACGTGCAGGTTATGGGTGAGGTACAGATGGAAATCCTGAAGAGGCAGATTGCAGATCGTTTTGACTTGGAAGTAGAGTTTGGAGACGGGCATATCATCTATCAGGAAACCATAGCGGAAGCAGTGGTGGGAATTGGACATTATGAACCTCTGCGTCATTATGCGGAAGTACATCTTCTGCTGGAACCGGGGGAACGGGGCAGCGGTTTGCAATTTGCAAGCATATGCAGTGAAGATGTGCTTGACAGAAATTGGCAGAGATTGGTATTAACCCATTTGGAAGAGAAGAGCCATTTGGGTGTATTGACCGGTTCCCCTCTGACAGATATGAAAATAACCCTCCTGACAGGGCGTGCCCATAAGAAACACACTGAAGGCGGGGATTTTAGACAAGCTACTTACCGGGCAATTCGGCAGGGACTCATGCAAAGTAAATCTGTGCTGTTGGAACCGGTTTTTTCTTTTTCCATGGAGGTGCCTGCAGGACAGATTGGCAGAGCTATGTCTGATATTCAGAGAATGCAGGGCAGTTTTGAGCCGCCCGTTACCCAGGGAGAATTTGCGCTTCTTACGGGCAGTGTCCCGGTGTCGGAAATGAAGGATTATCAGAGGGAACTGACTGCCTATACAAGAGGACTCGGCAGGCTTTCCTGTATTTTGAAGGGCTATGAACCCTGCCATAATACAGAAGAGATTATGGAGCAGACTGGTTATGAGCCGGACAGAGATATGGACAACCCCTCTTCCTCCATATTCTGTGCTCATGGAGCGGGTGTATTGGTGAATTGGGATCAAGTATCGGAATATGCACATTTGGAGAGCGGCTGGACGCCGTCTGCCGGGGATGTGCCGGATTTGGCAGCTACAGCTCTGCCGCCGGTTCAAAACAAATCACCTGATCACGGAAAGCGCAGTTCGGATTATATTACATTGGAAGAAATTGATGAGATATTCCGGCGTACTTACGGCAAAAACACGCAGGACTATGCGCCTTACCGATATTCTCGGCAAAACGCTGAAAATGCAGTGGAAATAAAAGCAGAGCCGGAAGAAAAATCGGCCTCCTTGAATCGCTATTTTGAGAATGCTTCCAAAGAAAAGAAAGCAAAAGCGTCTCTGAAAAATGCAGGTGAAATACAGGAAGCAGTGCATAGACAGGCAGGAAAAGAAGAATATCTGCTGGTGGATGGCTATAATATTATTTTTGCGTGGGATGACTTGCGGAGTCTTGCAGAAATCAATATAGACAGTGCAAGGGATAAGTTGATGGATATTTGTTGTAATTACCAGGGATTTATGGGCTGTACCTTGATTCTTGTCTACGATGCCTATAAGGTAAAGGGAAATCCCGGTTCTGTACTGAAATATCACAATATTCATGTGGTTTATACCAAAGAGGCCGAGACTGCAGACCAATACATTGAGAAAACCGTACACAAAATCGGAAGAAAATATCAGGTGACAGTAGCCACCTCAGATGCGCTGGAACAGATGATTATCTTTGGAAATGGCGCAATACGTCTCTCAGCTATGGGATTTCGGGAGGCGGTGGACACTGCGGCCAGACAAATACGTGACCTTTGCCCGGAAAATAAGCAATTGTTTCATCCGATACGGCTGCCAAAGATTTGAACCCGCTATTAAGCGGTAACTACCCCCCATATGCAATGTGATTTGCTTTTATGGGGGGAATAGATTGCGTTTCCGTTATCTTTGTGATAAAATACAAACTACTTGTACAAACTTTAAAGAGAGGCAGTTATGTTTGTTGAGAACTGCGCAGGCATTGTAGTAGACAGGAAAGGAGACTGCACAAATGTGCAGGCAAGGTTCATATGTTATATTCTATGGTTTCTGAGAATGCGAATTCTCTGCTGGCGTTGGGAGGAATTCTATTTGCATTTGCTGCCACTATTTTTGCAACTGGCAGACTTGGACAATATCTGCCCAAGGATGCTGGAAGGGAGTATGCTCATGACGGTAAACTTTCTGCGGGAAAACCAAGAGGTGCCGGCATCATTTTTGTATTGGCTTTTGCGGTAGCGGCGTTTCTGTTTGTTCCGGTGAAGGCGGAGACTGAGATTTATTTGATTCTGACAGTGGTTTCCATGATGACAGGATTCCTGGATGACGCTTCAGAGAAACCTTGGGGAGAAGCCAAAAAAGGATTCCTGGATTTGTGTGTGGCGGTGCTGGTTGCGGCGACCTATCTGAAATACAATCCAAATACCATTGAGCTGGCGCTGTTCCATGTGCAGCTTGAAATTCCCAGAATACTTTTTGCTGTATTGATTGTGATACTGGTGTGGGGGTCGGTAAATGTGACTAACTGTGCCGATGGTGTGGATGGGCTATCCGGTACACTGGCAATGATTACGCTGACCACAATTTATGTCTTAATCAGAACCTTAGAGCGGGGGACGGATTTTGCGTATGTAATCCTGTTGTTTGTGGTGTGTATTCTGGGATACCTGTGGTATAATGCCAATCCCAGTCGGCTTATGATGGGGGATGCGGGTTCCAGGGCCATGGGGCTTTTTATCAGTATTGCTATTTTGAAGACGGGCAGTCCACTGCTATACATTCCGGTTGCAATGGTATTGATGTTAGACGGTGGTTTGGGATTGGTCAAGCTCTCATTGATTCGTTTATTTAAAATCCACATTATGAATCATATCAGAACACCGCTTCATGACCATGTACGGAAGATATGGGGCTGGTCCAACACGCAGACGGTATTCCGTTTTGCTATTATTCAGATTATTCTGTCAATTGCGGTGGTATATGGGATAATTGTGTAAAGGAATTCTAAGCCAGCAAAGTACGCTGTCTAAGAATTTCTAAATTACACACTGAAGAATGCCCGGTGAGCAAGCTCACTTTGTGCAGGCATTCTTCTCACGGATTGTTTGTGCCGCCGTTGGCGGCATGTTGGGAAGTATCAGGAAAGGTAAAATTATGTATGATGAATTGACTCCAAGTGATATTAAGAAGATGGAAGAAGAAATTGAGCATCGCAAGTTGGTGGTGCGGCCTAAGGCGTTGGAGGATGTGAAAGAGGCCAGGGCCCATGGAGACTTGAGTGAGAACTTTGAATACTATGCGGCCAAGAGATTTAAGAATCAAAATGAGAGTCGTATCCGGTATCTGGAGAGAATGATCCGTACTGCCAAGGTGATCTCCGAAGATTCGGCAGAGGATGAGGTGGGGATTAATAATACTGTCACGGTGGAATTTGTAGATGACGGTACGGTGGAAAGTTATAAAATTGTCACTACAGTAAGGGGAAATTCTCTGGAAAACCTGATCAGCAATGAAAGTCCTCTGGGCAAAGCATTACTTGGGAAAAAGGAAGGAGAATCCGCCCATGTGCAGGTGAACAATACCATTGGTTATGATGTGAAAATCCTGAAAATAGAAAATACGGTGGACGATGGCAGTGATAAGATTAGGAGCTTTTAGATGAAAAATTATCTCTTATTTGACTTAGACGGGACATTGACGGACCCAAAAGAGGGAATCTGTACCTGTGTGCAGTATGCGTTGGCTTCTTTCGGGATTGAAGAGCCGGATCTGGACAAGCTGGAGCCTTTTATTGGGCCGCCGCTGAAGGATAGTTTTATGGAATTCTACCAGATGAGTGAAGAACAGGCAGAGCAAGCGGTGGAAAAGTACAGGGAGCGTTTTCGGGAGAAGGGTATTTTCGAGAATAAGATGTATGAGGGAATTCCCAGGATGCTGCGGACACTGCAGGCCAAAGGTATGACGCTGGCAGTGGCATCCAGTAAGCCGAGGGTGTTTGTACAGCAGATTTTGGAGCATTTCAAAATTGCACAATATTTCAAGGTGATAATGGGCAGTGAGTTGGATGGTACCCGTGGAACGAAAGAAGAGGTAGTGCGGGCGGCGTTGCGGGAGCTGTTTGGCAATCAGCCCATAGAGTGGGATAAGGTGTATATGATTGGTGATCGTCGTTTTGATGTGGAAGGAGCCCATGCGGTCAAAGTGGAAAGCGTAGGTGTTACATACGGCTATGGCAGCATGGAGGAAATGAAAGCGGCCAAATCGGATTATATTGTTCGTTCCGTGGAGGAATTAGAACGTTTTCTGCTCAGGGGAGCGGACGAGGCGATGAAAAAGTCCACCGCTCAAAGAATATGGCAGATCGCGCGGCCGTTTCTAATGTTTTATCTGGTGAAAAATGCGTTGGAAGGGTTAGTGGGATTTCTGCTGGTATTGATGGGGAATCATCTACCGGGGGAGAGCTTCTGGTTTGTGAGGGATGCGGAAGGGATATTGAATGGATTTACAGGCAATGGTTACACTATCATATCCGCAGTGGGTTTTCTGGGCGGCGGAGCAGCGGTTTATAGTGCGGCCAGACGAGCAATTGATGAGAGAAAGCAGGACAGCAGGCTGCTGCATCTGAAAAAGGAACCTGGCAGATGCTATGTTCTCTTGGGAATGGCCGCCGTGGGAGCAGCATTAGGGCTCAATATGCTGTTTGCCTTCTTTGGAATGACGGAAGGCTCAGAAGCATATCAGCAGGTAGCCGCACAGCAATATGGGGCATGGCTGCCGTTGGGATTACTCTGTTACGGCGTGATTGCGCCTGTTGTAGAGGAAATGGTATTCCGGGGGCTGATTTATCATGAGTTAAGACGCTTTTTGAAAATGCCATCGGCCATGGTCATATCTGCGGCGCTTTTTGCCATGTATCACGGCAATACTGTGCAGGGGCTATATGCGTTTGCCATAGGGATGCTTATGGTATATGCGTATGAATATTTCGGGGATTTCAGAATTCCGCTGGGAATTCATATAGGGGCCAATGTGTTGGTTTATTTGCTGAGTGCCACAGAAATTGCAGCCGGAATTATGAATCTGCCGGCTTGTATTGTATGCCTGATCTGGGCAGTGGGCGGTGTCTATTTCCTGAACAAAGAGAAGGCCATATTTTAATAAGGAACGGATTGCAATGAAATTTACAGTGATTACGGTTTGCCTGAATGCGGGTGAGAAATTGGAAAGGACACTTAACAGCATATTACAGCAGACTTGTACCGATGTGGAGGTTGTGTTAAAAGACGGGGGCAGTACGGATGGCTCCGTGACGGAATGGCAGCGGAAAGCGGCAGAGATTCCTGGTGCGGAGAGAGTGAGAGTGTATACGCAGAAGGATAAGGGGATTTATGATGCCATGAATCAGGCAATGGCTCATGCGGAGGGGGAGTTTGTACTGTTCCTGAATTGTGGGGATGTCTTATATGGTAATGATGTGTTGGAGAAGATAAATCAGGTCATTGAAGCACAGCGGATGGCCGGGACAGATTGCGGCAGTCTGGTGTTGTATGGGGATACTTACAGTGAGAAGAATAAGGCGGTGATTATGTCTCCGCCAACGGTCACCGGTTTTACCTGCTATCGTAATATTCCATGTCATCAATCCTGTATCTATAGTGCTGCCCTCTGTAAGGGAAAAAAATATGACTTGCAATATAAAATTCGCGCGGATTATGATCATTTTCTGTGGTGTTTTTATCATGAAAAGGCCGCAATGTACCATCTTGGTTTTCCGGTGGCATCCTATGAAGGCGGCGGCTACTCGGAGAACCGGGAAAACCGGCGACGGGACAGGCAAGAGCATAAACAGATTACGGCCTGCTATATGAACAGGAGGGAATTGCTTCAATACCGTCTGGCTATGGCCTGTACATTGGCACCTCTGCGCAGTGCCATGGCGGAGAGCAGGATCTTTTCCGGGATTTACCATTGGATGAAAGAATGTGTTTATCGCTGCAGTAGTAACAAGCACCGGGGTAAATGACAAAAGAATCAGGGGAAATGATTGTGTGAGGTAATGATGGAAAAAGAAAGCAGCAGAGGCGTAATGGTTTGGAATACAGTTAAAAAGAGTATGGCATTGTTCATCGGGGGGACGATTGTGGGGACGTTGCTGTTGACATTGGCGTATCTGCTGCCGGTAAATTCACAAAATAAGGATGCCTCCATGGAAGTGATTGAAAGCGAAGGGTGGTATCCAAGGGCAACGGTTACGGCGTCATCACTGGATACTTATTTTCACTCGTATCTGCCGGATGTGCTGGACGATTCTACGGACAAGATTATGCTCAGTACCAGTATGGATATGGGGAAGGGGAATCCGTTGGTACGTGCCATGAATTCCCACAGTGAATATATGGGGGATTATTCTTATTATTGGCATGGTTATGTCAGTATTCTAAGGCCCTTGCTGCTGGTATTTGACTATACAGAGATTAGAATGCTCAACGGATTCGGCCAATTGATTCTGTTGCTGTTGTTTGCATTTCTGATAGGCAGAGAAAAGGGAGCAGGTTATGTGCTCATGCTTGGGACATCTTATCTTTTGCTGAACCCTTCTGCAATGATTCTTTCGCTGCAATATGCCTGGGTTTTTTATATTGCTTTTTCAGGCGCAGTGGTATTGGTGGTGAAGAGGGATTTTTTTGCCGCTTGCTCCCGATATCTTTTTTTCTTTATTGTGATTGGAATGTTGACGAGCTATTTCGATCTTTTGACGTATCCGCTGTATACATGGGGTGTTCCGCTGATCTGGTGGCTGGTTATGGTATCCGGCAAGGATGGGGCAGGAGGCGAGATGGTATCCGGTTCATCTGTAAGTGCAATCATAAATCAAGGCGGGGGTGGACAGAAAACCGATCAAGCAAAGGTATATCTTGGGAGAGTATTTTTTTCAGGACTTGCATGGATAGCGGGGTATGCTTTTATGTGGGTTATGAAATGGACTATTGCAACCCTTGTCTTAAAACGCAATATTTTTGAAAGCGCCTTTTATGAGGTTTTTTACCGTCTGGGGGCGCAGGAAGAAGGAGGCACCGGCATCGGGGACAGACTGAATGCGGTTTATGCCAACTGGAAGCATTATGAATACAAAATATATGCCATACTTTTAGGATGTTGGCTGATAGGTTGGTTATGGCGTTCTCTGCGGAAGGGATTTGCTGGAAGCCCCAGGCGGTATGCCTATCTGTTGGCTGGGATGTCCAGTGTGGCATGGTGTCTTGTGCTTGCCAATCATACCCAGGGGCATCACTTTTTTACTTACCGTATTATGGGGGTGGCAGTGCTTGCCTTTCTCGCCATGATTTTGGACAGTACAGAAGTGGGATATGATATGTCGCGCCGGGGAGAGGATGGGGGTAAAGCGGCTGCGGAAAAGAAACGGATTCTATGTGGATGGGCCGGAGCTGCGCTTATGTCAATTCCTTTTGTATTGACAGCCAGAGAAGATGTGGTTGCATTGAATGGGTATGCCTCGTTTCATACGTTACAGATACCTGAGGGGGCGGTTGTTGAAGCTTTCTTCTCCCCTGCCTTTTCCCAGGTATTGGAAGTGAGCCTGGGATTGGAATGTCCGGGTACCACAGGAGAATATGAAATCATACTCTGGGAGGGGGACATTCCTCTGTATCAATACAGTATCCCCATTGTAGCGGGGGAAGGCTATTATCATACTACGGCGGTTTCCTGGAAGCTGAATACCCATAAAATGTATCATGTTACAATACGGGCAATTCAAAATGACGCGCCGATTTCCATATGGGTCACGGATTCGGGAGATGCGCCGTTGACGGAATATGGTGCATTGACGGTGGAGGGAGAGCCGGTGGAAGGACAGCTATTGTCGGGATTTCGTTATTGGGGGCTTCCCATGTCTAAAAGGACACTGCTCTTCCTTGCTTTGACATGGACGGGAATATGGATGGCGGTTATTTATACATTCTGCATTCCTCTGTTGGGAACCCATGCCGGAGAACAGAAACGGCGTTCATAGAAACAGAATCAGTTCCAATAGAAAAAGCAGAAAATTATGTTGTGGAAGGGGAGCTTAATGGGACTGTGAGACTTTCGCAAGATAGCATGTTAGTATGTAAAATTTTGCGAGAAATGACAGAAAAAAACAGATAAATAAGAAATATACTGACATTATCCTGACAAGTGAAAAATAGTTAAATAATCAGATAATTGCAAAAAAAGTTGTTATTTACAAAAAAGAGAAAAAGTAGTATAGTAAGTCAGTAAGGACGCAATGGAGCGCAGAGAAGGCTCATTGCGTCCTTTTTTATGTATATGAGCACTAAAAGGGAGCATGATTGGTAAGAGAAAGGAGTTTTCTTATGTTTTCTGTAAAAATGAATCAACCGAAGCCGGCGCTTTATCGTGAGGAATTTGAACATGATAACTGTGGTATTGGCGCCTGTGTGAATATCAAAGGGAAGAAATCCAGGGCAATTGTCGAAAATGCCCTGAAGATTGTGGAGAATTTGGAGCATAGGGCCGGAAAAGACGCTGAGGGTAAGACCGGGGATGGTGTGGGAATCCTGACTCAGATTCCTCATAAATTTTTCACCAGAGTGACCAGGGCGTTGGGAATTGAACTGGGGAAGGAACGGGAGTATGGCGTGGGCATGTTTTTCTTCCCACAGGAGGAACTGCGGCGGAACCAGGCGAAGAAGATGTTCGAGATTATTGTTCAAAAGGAGGGTCTGGAATTCTTAGGCTGGAGAGAGGTTCCCATCTTCCCCAATGTGCTGGGGCATAAGGCGGTGGAATGTATGCCTGCCATTATGCAGGGTTTTGTGAAGAAGCCTGCAAATGTGGAAAAGGGGCTGGAATTTGACCGTAAGTTATACATAGCCAGACGTTTGTTCGAGCAATCGTCGGAGGATACCTATGTGGTCTCTTTTTCCAGCAGAACTATTTGTTATAAGGGGATGTTCCTGGTAGGGCAGTTAAGGACATTTTTCGCAGATCTGCAGAGTGAGGATTATGAATCTGCTATTGCCATGGTGCATTCCAGGTTTTCTACCAATACCAATCCCAGCTGGGAGAGAGCGCATCCCAACCGCCTTATGGTGCATAACGGGGAGATTAATACCATTCGGGGCAATGCGGACAAGATGCTTGCCAGAGAGGAAAATATGGAGTCCGAGTATCTAAAGGGGCAGATGCACAAGGTATTGCCTGCCATCAGCAAGACCGGCTCGGATTCCGCTATGCTGGATAATACACTGGAATTCCTGGTGATGAGCGGGATGGATCTGCCGCTGGCAGTGATGATCGCCATTCCGGAACCCTGGGCCAATGATAAGGCAATGTCTCAGACCAAGAGGGATTTCTATCAATATTATGCGACTATGATGGAACCCTGGGATGGGCCTGCGTCCATTTTGTTTTCCGATGGGGATATGATGGGGGCAGTGCTGGATCGCAATGGGCTGCGTCCTTCCCGCTATATGATCACGGAAGATGATACCTTGATTCTTTCCTCCGAGGTAGGGGTGCTTGCGATTCCGCCGGAGAAGATTAAGGTGAAAGAGCGGCTGCGGCCAGGTAAAATGCTGTTGGTGGACACCATTCAGGGCAAGGTTATCTCTGACGAGGAACTAAAGGAAAAATATGCCTCCAGGCAGCCTTACGGAGAGTGGTTGGACAGCAATCTGGTTTATTTGAAGGATTTGTCTATTCCAAACCAACGTGTGCCTGAATATACGGACGAAGAGCGGCAGAGGATGCAGAAGGCATTCGGATATACTTATGATGAATTGAAGACCAGTATCCTGCCAATGGCCGAAAACGGCGGGGAAGCCATTGCCGCAATGGGGGTTGACACACCATTGCCGGTGTTAAGTCATTCCTACCATCCCCTGTTCCATTCCTTTAAGCAGTTGTTTGCCCAGGTGACGAATCCGCCCATTGATGCCATCCGGGAGGAAATTGTCACATCCACCACCGTCTATATCGGGACGGAGGGGAACATTTTGCAGGAAAATCCAAGAAACTGCAATGTGCTGCGGGTGAATAATCCTATTTTGACCAATACGGATTTGCTGAAGATTAAAAGTATGAAGGCAGAGGGCTTTCAGGTAGAAGTGGTGCCCATTACCTATTACAAAAATACCAGTTTGGAACGGGCCATTGACAGGTTGTTCGTGGAAGTGGACAGGGCATACCGGGATGGGGTGAATATTCTGATTCTGTCCGACCGAGGGGTGGATGAGAATCATGTGCCCATGCCTTCCCTGCTGGCCGTATCCGCGCTGAACCAATATCTGGTGCGGACGAAGAAGCGTACCAGAGTAGCATTGATCCTGGAATCCGGTGAACCCAGAGAGGTGCACCATTTTGCGACCCTTTTGGGATATGGTGCCTGTGCCATCAATCCCTATCTGGCGCAGGACAGTATCAGGGAGTTGATCGACAACCATATGTTGGATAAGGACTATTACGCGGCGGTCAATGATTATAACAATGCGGTGCTTCATGGTATTGTGAAGATTGCTTCTAAAATGGGAATCAGCACATTGCAGTCCTATCAGGGTTCTCAGATTTTTGAGGCCATAGGCATTGCGCCGGAAGTGATTCATAAATATTTCAGCAATACCGTATGCCGTGTAGGCGGTATTACATTAAAGGATATTGAAAGACAGGTGGATATGCTGCATTCTCAGGCGTTTGACCCTTTGGGGCTGGGAAGTGACCTGACCCTGGACAGCCCGGGACACCATAAGATGCGCAGCGGGGGTGATGAGCATTTATATAACCCGGCCACCATTCATATGCTGCAGGAAGCAACCAGGCGTGGTGATTACAATATGTTCCGGCAATATACTGCCATGATAAATGAGGAAGCTTCTATCAGGAATTTGCGGGGGCTGATGGAATTCAATTATCCATCCAAGGGAATTGCAATAGAAGAAGTGGAACCGGTGGAATCCATTGTGACCCGTTTTAAGACCGGCGCCATGTCCTATGGTTCTATTTCCAAAGAAGCCCATGAGACCATGGCCATTGCCATGAACAGGCTGCATGGCAAAAGTAATTCCGGTGAGGGCGGAGAGGATTTGGAGAGGCTGTCGGTAGGGCCTGATGGTCTGGACAGATGCTCTGCCATTAAGCAGGTGGCAAGCGGGCGTTTTGGTGTCACAAGCAGGTATCTGGTGAGTGCCAAGGAAATTCAGATTAAAATGGCCCAGGGGGCAAAACCCGGCGAGGGCGGACATCTGCCCGGAGGGAAGGTATATCCCTGGATTGCGAAAACAAGGCATTCCACACCGGGCGTTTCCTTAATCTCACCGCCGCCCCATCATGATATTTATTCCATTGAGGATTTGGCGCAGCTTATCTATGATTTGAAAAATGCCAATAAAGAGGCACGTATCTCTGTGAAACTGGTATCCGAGGCAGGGGTTGGTACGGTGGCCGCAGGGGTTGCCAAGGCAGGAGCTCAGGTAATACTGGTGTCCGGCTATGACGGCGGAACCGGTGCAGCACCCAGAAGTTCCATTCATAACGCAGGGCTGCCCTGGGAACTGGGGCTGGCGGAGACACATCAGACTTTGATTATGAACGGGCTGAGAAATAAGGTGCGCATTGAGACGGACGGCAAGCTGATGAGCGGTCGGGATGTGGCCATTGCCGCCATTCTGGGAGCGGAGGAGTTCGGGTTTGCCACAGCGCCCCTGGTGACATTGGGATGTGTCATGATGAGGGTCTGCAACCTGGATACCTGTCCTGTGGGTGTGGCAACACAGAATCCGGAATTGCGGAAGAATTTTAAGGGAAAACCGGAGTATGTGGAGAATTTCATGAAATTTATCGCCCGGGAATTGCGGGAATATATGGCAGCATTGGGTGTACATACCGTGGATGAGCTGGTGGGCCGTACCGATTTGCTGAAGGTAAGAGAAGGGCTGACAGAGCATCAGAAATCCATTGACTTGAGTCGGATTCTGTCCAATCCTTATGAGAAATCAGGGCAGAAGTGTACTTTTGACCCTAATCAGGTGTATGATTTTGCACTGGAAAAGACGTTGGATGAGAAAGTTCTGTTAAAGCAGCTAAAGAAGGCAATAGATGCTCATCAGAAGAGAAGTATTCAGGTGGATGTGTCCAACACGGACCGAACCTTCGGCACCATTTTGGGAAGCGAGATTACCAGGAAACTGGGCGATGATGTAGAGGAAGATTCCTACCGGGTGCTGTGTAAAGGCGCCGGCGGCCAGTCCTTCGGTGCGTTTATACCCAAGGGATTGACTTTAGAGCTGGAAGGAGACAGCAATGATTACTTCGGCAAGGGATTGTCCGGTGGTAAATTGATTGTATATCCGCCAAGGGGAAGCCGCTTTGATGCTTCCGAGAATATTATTATCGGCAATGTGGCATTATATGGCGCTACCAGCGGCAAGGCATTTATAAACGGCGTGGCCGGCGAGCGGTTCTGTGTGCGCAATTCGGGTGCAGTGGCGGTAGTGGAAGGCGTGGGCGACCACGGCTGTGAATATATGACCGGAGGCCGTGTGGTAGTGTTGGGCGGTACGGGCAAGAATTTTGCAGCAGGCATGAGCGGCGGTGTGGCTTATGTGCTGGACGAGGGCAACGACCTTTACAAACGCCTGAACAAAGAGATGGTATCCTCCGGTGAGATTACATCCAAATATGATGTGCTGGAATTGAAGGGCATGATTCAGGAACATGCGGCCCTGACCAATTCCAGAAAAGGAAAGGAGATTCTGGAACACTTCGAGGAATATCTGCCGAAATTTAAGAAGATTATTCCTCATGATTATGAGAGAGTGCAGAAAACCATTGTACAGATGGAAGAAAAAGGCCTAAGCGCGGAACAGGCACAGATAGAGGCATTTTATGCGAACTTGAAATAGAGGGATTAGGGACGCGCATCTGCGGAACAGGAATAATAAAAAACAGTCTCGGAACATAAGCGCCCGGAAGAATTTTCAACTGCGTTCTTTGCAGATGAAAATTTCTTCCCT
>CAMWLE010000072.1 GCA_947175015.1 uncultured bacterium | reverse complement strand
GGATGATGTAGTACAAATAATACAGTTTTAACCTGTGATTTTGAAAATGAGGAGAATATTTTATGAAAATAAAACTTGCAATTTTGGGCAGTGATGTAAGTTATTTAAGAAAAATTGTATCCGTTTTCAATATAAAATATGCAGACAATCTGGAGATTTATTCTTTTACGGACATGGATACGATGATTTCCGAATTGGATGAGAATCGAGTAGATGTGGTTCTGGCGGAGGAAGTATTTGAGGTGGATACAAAGAGGTTGTCACCTAAATGCGGGTTTGCGTATCTGGTGGACAAACAGGGGATAGAAAGCTTCCGTGACCAGCAGGCAATCCCTAAGTTCCAGAAAGCAGACCTGATTTACAGACAGATTCTCAGCGTGTATTCCGAAAAAGCCACTGGCGTAATGGGAAGTGGGGAGAGGGATTCCTCCTGCAGAGTTATTTCTTTTATTTCTCCCAGCGGCGGTATGGGATGTTCAGTGGCGGCAGCCGCTTATGCAAAACGGATGGCAATGCGTCAGAAGAATGTCTTGTACCTGAACCTGGAGTTATTTACGGATACCAATATCTTTTTCCAGGGGGAAGGCCAGTTTAATTTCAGTGATATTATTTATGCGCTTAGAAATCAGAAGACGAACCTGATACTGAAACTGGAAAGTTCTATCAGGCAGGATCGTTCAGGTGTCATGTTTTTAGCCGGACCTAAGGTGCCGCTGGATCTGAAGGAACTGAAGGCAGAGAATGTAAAAAGGCTGCTGATGGAGACCAGGAATTTGAAATTTGACTATATTGTTATAGACAGTGATTTCGGGTTGGATGATGTCAGTATGGCTGTGTGGAATGAGGCGAATGGTGTGATTGCCGTAACGGATGGCGAGGCGATTTCCAACAGGAAATTGGAATATATGTGTGAGGCATTTAAAATATTGGAGAAGAAAGAGGATAACTCGTACCTTGGAAAGCTGTCTCTGCTTTACAATAAATTCAGCAACAAGACAGGGGCGTTGGTGCAGGGAATGGGGATTCCGGAAATCGGCGGAATTCCGCGATATGAACATGCAACTGCAGGGATGATAGTGGATAAAATTGCCTCATTGGATTTCCTGGATAAAATCGTCTGACAGTCCAACAGAAAATGTGCCTTCTGCAGAGGTTCTGACGCCCTTGGCGGCATGACCGGGAAATGTAAAAACAGCTATGAAACCGAAATAAGGGGGAGAGTATGGATGACACAAAAATAACGAAGATAGTGGAGAAGATAAAGCAATACATAGCCGAAAATCTGCCATTGTTTAAAATGACAGATGAAGAGCTGGAAGAGAAAATTGAAGAGTTGGTGGTGTGGGAAACCGCAGGAGAATACTTTTCCATAGAAGAGAAGGTCAATATTACACAGCAGGTTTACAGCGCTATCAGGGGATTTGGACTTCTGGATGCCATCATCAGTGATGACAGCATTACGGAAGTTATGATCAATGGCCCGGATAATATATTCATAGAGCAAAACGGCAAACTGTTCCGCATGGACAAGCATTTTGAAAGCCAGAGGCGATTGGAGGATATTATCCAGAGAATCGTGGGATTGGCAGGGAGAGAAGTCAATCAGTCCAATCCTATCTGCGATACCCGGCTTCCGGATGGCTCCAGAGTCAATGTAGTGCTGCCGCCGGTTGCGCTATGCGGTCCCACGGTAACAATCAGAAAATTTTCCAAGACACCTATGACAATAGAACGATTGATCCAGTATGGCTCTATTACCCAGGAGATTGCAGATAAGCTGGAACTGTTGGTAAAGGCAAAATACAATATTTTTATCTGCGGGGGTACCGGTTCGGGAAAAACAACTTTTCTAAATGCGCTATCCAATTATATCCCCAAGGATGAACGTGTCATTACCATCGAGGATTCTGCGGAATTGCAGATTGTAGGTGTGGATAATCTGGTAAGCCTGGAAACAAGAAATGCCAATGCGGCAGGGGCGGGGCAGATTACCATTCGAGACTTGATTAAGTCATCGCTGCGTATGAGGCCGGAGCGGATTGTTGTGGGAGAAGTTCGTGGAGGAGAGGCTTTGGATATGCTGCAGGCAATGAATACCGGGCATGACGGTTCGCTTTCTACGGGTCATGCCAACTCTACGCTGGATATGCTCAGTCGTCTGGAGACAATGGTTCTTCAGGGGGCGGCGGGGCTGCCTCTGGAGGCGGTACGGCAGCAGATTGCTTCTGCGGTAGATATTATTGTTCATTTATCCAGACTGCGGGATAAGTCAAGGAAGACCATGGAAATATGTGAGGTGGTCGGGTATGAGAATGGGCAGATCAAATTAAATGTATTGTATAAGTTTGAAGAAGATGAAAACAGTACCTTGGAGAAAGTGTCGGGAAGTTTGCTGCGCACAAAGAATAAGATGATAAATGTATTCAAACTTCAGCTTGCCGGAATCAAACAGGAGATTTAGGAGGAGAGATGGGCTTGTTTCAGAAAAAGGAGAAAGCTCCCAGAGAACCGCAATATTATATGTCTTCAACCAATATTAGAACATTAAATTACAAAGTGTATTATATGAAGCTTTGGGAAAAGGTATTGTATTTTCTATTGGCCTTTGCGGTAGGCGCATTTGTGGGATATCTGTTTTATGGGGGAATCGGAAAGGATGAATTCGGAGAGCCTACCATGCTGACCAGAATTCTTGATATCAGTATATCAACTATCACAGGATTGGCAGCAGGCAAAGTGTTTCTGCCTGTGAGGACGGAGCAGATTATCCAAAAGAGGCGCAGTCAGTTGAATTCCCAGTTTCGGGATATGCTTGAGGCGTTGAACACATCCCTTGGGGCAGGAAAAAATGTGATGGATTCCTTCTATGCAGTCAATGAGGATATGAAAGTACAGTATGAGGAAGATGCCTTTATCATAAATGAGCTTACGGTCATCATCTCAGGAATGGCGAATAATATTGCCATTGAGACGCTGCTGGAGGATTTCGGCATCAGGAGCGGTATTGATGATATTGTGAGCTTTGCGAATGTGTTTAAGATCTGCTATGAGAAGGGCGGGAATATCAAGGAAACCATCCGGAGTACGCATGAAATTCTCAGTGACAAAATGGAAATCAGGGATGATATTGAGACGGTGGTAACAGCAAATAAATCGGAACAGAATATGATGCTTGTCATGCCTGTTCTGCTGATAGGTATGATCAAATTGACCAGTGAGGATATGGCTGCCAATTTTGTTACACCCGTGGGAATCGTTTCCTCTACCATTGCCATAGTCCTGTTTGTGATTTCCTACCTGATAGGGAAGAAAGTATTGGATATTAAAGTGTAAGGGGGCATGGGTACTTACGTGCTGCGGATGCGGAACTGGAATAAAACAGCATCCGCACGTAAGTATCCGGAACAATTACTGAACGCAAGTCCTAAGCGGTCAGAAATTGTTCCCAGTGGTATGGGTACTTACGTGCGGATGCGGAACTGGAATAAGGAGAAATCATATGCTGACATTGACACAGGTGATTATGATGGCAATTGGCCTGGTGCTGCTGTTTCTGTGGATGTTTTTCTATATAAAGGGGTATCGGGAGGCAAAACTATTTGAAGCTTTGGAGGAAAAGGATTACCCGTTAAAGGAAATCTATTTCGTGGGATATGCGGTAATGGGAGCCATAAGGTATTCTTACAAATCAAAGGCTGACAGGAAACTGCGTAAGGAAATTGAAATCCTGTACGGGGAGAAATATGCGGATTATTACATAAGGGTTATTTATGCGCAAAAGATCACAATGGCATTTACCCTGCTGGTTCTGGCGATTCCTTTGTATCTGGCGGCGGGGGATATGACTGTCATGGCCATTATGGTGATGTTTGCGGCAGTGGCGTATTATTATTTTGGAACGGTTACTGAGAAAAAGATACTTGCCCGTTCCGAGGAATTGCTGGGGGATTTCTCCGAGGTAGTATCCAAATTAGCGCTGTTGACCAATGCGGGCATGATCATGAGAGAAGCCTGGGAAGTGGTTGCGTTAACGGGTGATAGTACAATTTATGTGGAAATGCAGAATTCCGTTCATGAAATGAACAATGGTGTATCAGAGATTGATGCGTTTTATCGTTTCGGAGTGCGATGTATCATTCCTGAAATTAAGAAGTTTACCTCTACGATTGTACAGGGAATGGTAAAAGGTAACAGTGAACTGGCAGGGATGCTGCGCCAGCAGAGCAGTGAAGTATGGGCGGCAAAACGGCAGAATGTCAGGCGGCAGGGGGAAAAGGCGTCGGGAAAACTGCTGATTCCCATGATGATCATGTTTATTGGGATATTAATAATGGTATTAGTCCCCATATTTTTCAATATCGGGGCATGATGCCTTTCATTAATAAAAAATAAGAGAGGAGGAAGGTCGAATGCTTTTGTTTTTGGATTATATTGTTGTGATGGCCAGGATAAAGGCAATGCAATTTTTGCAGGAGGAGGATGGAGATGTAAATATTGTTTCTATCGTTGTACTTATAGGGATTGCCGTATTGCTTGCGGTTTTCTTCAAGAACCAGATTGTGAATCTCCTGAATAGTTTGTTTAAGACAATCAATAATTCCGCAAATACTGCAATGAAACCAATTTAATGAACCAGGTTCGGGCAATTTCCCGGACGGTAATGTCCGGGAAAGGCATCCGATGTCATGACGGATGAATTGGATGTCCCCAAAGGGTGTTTACGCACTATCTGAAAGAGGGAGAGTGTCAAATGAGTTATGAAAAGTCAGAGTCGGCAAACGGCGGGCAGGGAGTATTTATATGAGAAAGAAAACGGAGCGGGAAAGCGGTATGGTGATAGTGGAAGCAACAATTGTGTTTCCGGTGATGTTTTTTGTTATTTTCCTGTTGATTTTTCTGGGAAACGCATATATGCAGAGATGCAGAATAGAGGCAATTGTACATGAGGTTGCCATGGACGCGGCTGCTTATTGTGCTTCGCCCATGCTGGCCGATTTGGAAAGAAATGGAAAGATTACCGCTTATAAAGATTTGAATATAAAGCCTTATCGCTATTTTTCGGGAAGCGCCGGAGAAATAGAGAGTTGGGCAAGAAATAGACTGAACGAGAGAGTAAAGGGATTGTCATCAGGGCTTTTTGCAGGCATGAAGCCCCAGCATTGGGAATGCAAGGTGAAATTTAACAATAAATTTATCTATTCCACCTTTCGGATAGAGGTGAAATACGATATTACAATGCCCATCCGGCTGTTTGGTGCATCTGATTCGTTGGCACTGCGGGTCGCTTCTCATACAGAGATGCCGGTGACGGATACAGCGGAGTTTATGCGCAATGTGAACATGGTGGAATATTATCTGGAAATCACAGGCGCAAAACAGGCGATAAGTAATTTTATTGGCAAAGTGACTAACACCGTAAAAAGCTGGTGGAATTAAGGGGGAAAGATATGTACCGGTTCGGGAGGACAAAAGGCGCGGTTTCCGTGTTCCTGGTGATTATATTGGTTCCATGTCTGCTGGTTTCCAGCATTTTTGTAGATCTTGGAAGGATACATTTAAGCAAGAATGTGGCGGAAGCTTCTGCGGATCTGGCACTGAATACTTTAATGACGTATTATGATGCCGACTTAAGTGAGTATTATGGAATGGTAGCTTCCTGCCAGGATATTGATTCTTTCTACAATGTTTCTGCGCAGTATTTTCTGCGGATGCTGAAATCTCAGAATCTGACAGAAGATGAACTGTTTCTGCTGTCGGACAGTTTCGCAAGTATGTTGGGGGATGACAGTATTTATGACCTTCTTGAGATGGAATGTGAGACCGGAGAAGACAGTATTATCAAGGCGGTGGATGGAGCAGATCTGACCAATGCTTCTATCATTAAGACACAGGTTGTAGAATTCATGAAATACCGGGGGCCGTTGCTGTTGGTAGAGGGGCTGATCGGCAAGCTGAAGGCGCCGGGAAGCGGCGCCGGTGAATTGGAAGATCAGTCCAAAAATGAAGAGCTGGTGGAGAATAAAAAGGAATATTATGAGGCGGAAGGGGAGTTATTGCAGAAAGCTTATTACAGTTATATCGCCATCCGCAAATATACGGATGAGGGAGTGACCAATGAGTGGCTGCAGCAGGAATTGGATCAGCTAAAATCCCAGAGAGAACAATATCGGGAAATTCACGCGCTTATGGTCAGCAATTTATTTAACACTTCCGGACTTTCCCGTTTCTCCCGCCCTATACCGAATTTATCTGGTATTTCTTATGATAAGGAAGATGTATGTTCCAGGGAAGTGGAAGAACCGGTCTCAACGCCGGAACCGGATGAGGAGGAATCTGCCGCAACGCCGGCACCGGATGAACCTACGGTTACGCGTTATTATATTGACGGAGATACATTATCAAATCAGCTGAATACGGTTTCGGATGCAATTGACGATTTCAGGGAGGTTGTCAATCAAGTGATTACTGCAGGTGAGGCAATTCCCTATGAGTCGGATACCAATGATATCCAGTATTGGGTCAGATTGCAGCAGAATTTGAACCAGGCGGGTGGTCCTCTGTCAAAAATCAGTTCCGCAGGATATGCTATGGTGGATGCCTGTGCCAAATTGTCGGCTATGGCAGATTGTGACGAAGGAGAGGGATTGCCGGCAGGATGGAGCGATGCAATCTCAAATTATGAGGATATAGTGAGTGAGCTGGAAAGCAAATATCTGACATCGGGGGTTGCGGCGGGCTCAGACAAATATCTGATACTGATGGAGCGGTTTGAAACCATTTCCAATGCAAATATAGATAATATTAATCCGGATAAAGTGAGGCTTAGCAACGGGAAGACCATTTCCGGTGCGCTTGCGGATATTGCTGCCAGACAGGCGGATACAAAGGCAAAGCTGAAGAAGTATCTTGATTTATTGAATACTGCCATCAATGGTGACAGCGGGGCGAACATACCGAGTCTGGATGAACTACGGACACTGGTTGGCAAGTATGGAACATCCTTGGATACATGGTCGAATACTGCCAATACGATAGGAACGACAATGGCCGAAGAGGATAAAAGTATTATCAACGGTACAGCAGCGAATCCTGATGATAACCTGAGTCCGGCCTGTAAAGAGATTGCACGGATGGGAGAAGCAGCCGTAGGCGAACTGAAAAGCAGACTGGAGAACATACGCACGCAGATCACGACGGTATATAACGCGTTGGATTCCATGCAATATGGAAATGCGCAGTTGTATAACATTACAGGATACAGTGCCATGCGCAACAGAGCCTCCACGGTAATACAGAGCGGCAGTATCGGCCTGACCAATACCGCATTAAAGAATTATGCAGAGGAAACCTTCCAGTCCTTATTTGTGCCCTACACAACAGGGGAGGCAGATTTGGTTTCTCTGAATACGGATGCGCGGTATCATGCAATGCTGAATCCGGAGACGGGCAGGGAAGCAGTACCAAGCCTGTATACATATATGCACGATCAATTCAAGAACGCCAACTACGGAGCTGTAGAGGATGTAAACAACGGATTGGATGATCTGAAGGACATGCAGAAGCAGAAAGAGAACGAGATGGAGTCACAGGAGGCATGCCCTTCCGCCCAATCCATCAAGCCCAGTTTCTCTCCTGGCAATACATCTTTTGGCTTGTCTAAGCTGCTGACAGGTGTTACCGGGTTGATAGGCAATCTGATCAATGGCAATTTTGCTACCATAAGGGATAATCTCTACGTGGGCGCATATATGATGGAGATGTTCAGCTATGATACCTATGAGACAGAGGGCAAATATAGCCTGGTGGAGGACAAGTCTTCTCTTAAATTGACCAATTATACCGCAAAGTATAACAGTGTAATGGGGGCAGCGGATAAGGAGGGAACCTGGCTGAGCGAGCTGCCTACAGATACATATAACAAAGGCTTGACAAATCAAATGATCAACCTGAAGACGCATGCGGCCTATCGCTGTGAGATAGAGTATATCTTATATGGAAAGTCCAGCAATACGGCCAATGTGAGAAAGGCATACAGTAATATATATACCATACGCTTTGCTTTGAATCTGGTGTCTTGTTTCCAGCATTTCTGGGGAATGGGGAATCTCACAGGACAGGCAATCAACGCCATTGCGGCGGCATTGTCCGCAGCTACCTTGGGAATCATTCCTACGGCAGTGATTAAGGTGGTGATGTTGACGCTTTTGACGGTCTGTGAAACAGCAATTGACCAGGCGAGACTACGTGCGGGATTTCCTGTAGAAATCTATAAAGCTGCGGAAGACTGGGTGCTTTCCATCCATACATCGTCAGGAAGTTCCATTTCAGGGCAATTCAATTCTGTCAAGAGTCAGCTTGGAGGAGGCGGTAATGGGGACAATAAGGAAAAAGGAATTCAATACAGCGATTATCTGATGCTGTTTGTCATGTTGGGGTTGAATGATTCCAAAATATCCGCAGCTATGTGTCAGCGTATGGCGGAAGTGATTCAGGCGAATATGGGAAGGGTTACATCCAATAAGGGATATGCCATGTCCAATGCAAAGGTTTATTTCCAGTTGGAAGCACAGATCAAAACGGAGCCTTTGCTGATTACTCTGCCGATTTTTGACGGCTATAACCAGGGGATGGGGACATCCACCGGATGGCGTACTTATAAAGTAAAGATGATACGGGGTTATTCATAAGGAGTAAGCTGGGTGAAATCATGAGTGAAGATATTAGGGCGGAGAAAAGGAAATCAGGAGAACGGGGGGCAATTGTTGCGGAGGCGACCATTGCCCTGACGACATACATTTTTTTGATATTTACGATTCTGTCGGTGGTGGATATCTGTTATATACAGTCAAAGATTGCGGCGTCCCTGGATTCGGCGGCAAAGGAAATATCTCAGTATTCCTATCTGTATTTCAAATTCGGAATAGATGAGTATGAAAAAGATCTGCATAATTCCACAGCGGAGTCCAGGCAGCTTGCGGATAAAACGGTGGAAGGATTGGGAACGTTGATGACTTCTCTGCAAGGTACGGCTTCGGGACTGGAATCGGCCAATTTTGACCAGATGTATGAAAGTATTAAGACCGGAGGGCAGACAGTACAAAGCCTGGTGAGCAGTTATGGAGACGCCATTGCCGATGATCCGAAAGCGTTCATCATAGGAATGGGTAAACTGGCAGGAGAAGAATTGAAGGAAGAGGCCAAAAAGTTGCTGGCCCAGGTTATGGCTAAGGCGTTGATGAAGAAGAATCTTGTGGCTTCCGTCAACGATACTGCGGACAATTTCCTGAGAAGGAACCGGGTGGTCGATGGTATGGATGGACTCGATTTCAATTATTCGGTGCTGATGCCCTACGGGTCCAATGACATTATATTGGTGGTTACGTATGATGTGCAAGTGGTCCGGCTGTTAAATATTGATTATAAATTTACCTTCCGCCAGTGCGCCAAGACAAAGGCGTGGGGGAACGGTATTTCGAAGGTGAAGGAAGAAAATAACATTTCCAAGCCGGTAAGTATCTGGAATGCAGAGCCTATGGAAAGAGGAAAGAAAATTGTGGAGAAGGAATCCGCGAAGCTGCAATACACGACTTCCGCCACGGGAATCCACGGTTACAGCAATGCGGGCGGCGCCAATCAGTTTATACGGATATTTTCCATGGATACCACAGCGGCAAGTTACCAGACGGTAGGCGGAATACAGAATCTTCTCAACAGTAATTATAATGAACTATACAACGGTGTGAACAAGCTGGGCAGTGAGATCACGGTCAGGAATCAGGCCGGGAGTACTTCCACGCTGGATATCAAGGGCTCCAAAAGCTATAAGATGATTTTGGTAGTACCGGATCATGCAGATATGTCATTGGTTCAGAAAGCCATTACCCAGTTCAAAAAATCCAGACCGGGTGTGACGGTGGAGGTCAGGACAGGCTACGGAGATCCGGAACCTGCCCAGAGCAAGGGGAATGCCTCAGAGTAAGGGAAGAGTGTTTCGGCGTAATAGTAATTTTCCCAAATCAGGAAAATGTGGGATGAGTAAGAGGGATAAATCAGAATATCAATTGTTTCCGGCTGTCGGGCACTGATATGGGCAGCAACGGAACCGGAACAGGAGAAGAAGATGGAAGGATATGATTGGGGACTGATAGCTGTTACCATAGCAGTCTGTGGTGTGGCGTTCTGGCTGCTGCGCCGTGATCAGGCCGATTGGGAGACGGAGAAGGGAGAAGAACAGAAAGAAAACCGCGGATACCTGTGGTACAGCGCGGTAATGAGTCTTCTGGCAATGGGGATAGCGGTTATGATGTGTACCGTATACAAGGAGAATTCATTTTTGTTCAGCTTGAAACGTCTGTGCCTGATTGCTGTCATATGGCCCGCAGCTTATGTGGATTATAAGACATATCGTATTCCGAACAGTCTGATTGGGGCCGGACTTACCATGCGGCTGGTAATTTTTATGCTGGAATTATTCTTCTATGGAAGTCAGGCGTGGTATATTTTGCTGCCGGAATTGATCGCATCGGGTGCGGTGTTCCTGGCAACGGCGCTTTGCAATATGATGGTCAAGAATTCTATTGGATTCGGTGATATGAAGCTTTTTATTCTGATGGGACTTATGTTGGGGAGCGAGGGCATATGGGGGGCCATATTTTTGTCCCTTGTCATTGAGTTTATCATGGCGGCGGTTCTCCTGCTCAGGAAGAAAAAGGGGAGAAAAGATGTGATTCCCTTTGGACCGGCAATTGTGGCAGGCACATATATTTCTGTATTTTTGACAGGTATGTAGGAGTGGAGATTGAGATGAAAGGTTATAAATTATGGATGCCCTTTGTTCTGGTGGTGCTGTTTGCAGTATCCGTGTATATGGCAGTGAACACAAATATGGAGAAACAGGAAAAATATAACCGATATTTGGAAGCGGCAAGAGAATATCGCAGCCAGGGAATCCTGGTGGACGCCGAACAGAATTACAAAATGGCGCTGGAAGGGAATCCCTCTCTTGCATTGTACATGGAGATAGGAGAGTTTTATAGAGAATCCGGGCAGGAGAGCCTGACGCAGGAATGGGCTGATATCATGATGAAGGAATTTCCGAAACAGGCAGAAGGCTATGAATTTGCCATGGGTCTCTATGCCGAAAGGGATGATTATGCAATGTGCTTCCGGATATATGATACCTTCAGAAAGCGGGGATTGGTCTCAGAGTATATCAACAATCAAATCAAAGGAATGTGGTATACTTTTTTCTTTCGTGATCAATATGAGGATGTGTCGGTATTCAGCGGTGGTTATTGTGCTGTCATGTCCAATGGTTTATGGGGATATGTGGGAGAGGATGGCACCAGGTTGATAGATCAGCAATATCTGTCAGCCGGACCCTTTTTCGAGGAATTGGCAGCGGTTTTGGATCAGGATGGCAGTTTATATTACATAGATGCCATGGGAAATAAGAAGCTGGTGGTATCGGCTATCGAAAACGTGTCGGACATTGGCCCTTTTTATAACGATCTGTTATCTGCCTGCAGCAATGGGAAGTGGAGTTTTTATGACAGGGAAGGAAACTGGTTGTTTGGTGAATATGATCAATGTTCGGCGCTGGGAAACGGATATGCTGCCGCGTCCAAAAACGGGAAATGGGGATTGGTGGATGGTGCCGGGAATGAGATCATTCCTTTTTCTCATGATGGGATTGTCATGGATGAAAAGGGGGTGGCCTGCCGCAATGACAGGGTGTTTTTAGAGGACAATTATGGATATTATCTGGCAGACTGTCAGGGAAATTTGATTTCACAGACAAGGTTTGAAGATGCAAGGCTTTTTAATGACGGGACTTATGCGGCCGTGAAGGTAGGCACTAAGTGGGGATTCATAGACAAAGACGGTAATATGGTTCTGGAACCCGCCTATGAAGATGCCAGAAGCTTTTCCGGCGGTATGGCGGCAGTTCGCTTCGGGGGAAAATGGGGACTTATTGACAGTGAATTTGAAATGGCAGTTTCACCTCAGTTTGAGGATATCAAAGATGTGAACAGTTCGGGATGTGTATATGTCAAGGATGAAGAGGGCTGGAAGCTGCTGAAATTTTATGCATATCATCATTAAATTTTTCACCGCATATGCCTGTAAGTACCCGGAACAATAGCTGAACCCATGTATTAAGCGGTCAGAAATTGTTCCTTCTTGCCTGGGTAGTGAAGGGCGCATGCGGAACTGGAATAGGAGGCGTTTACATGAAAGCAACATATGAGAGCCAGGGGTCTTATTCCTATCTGGTGTATGAGTTAGAACCGGAAGATATTGTGGACACCATGAGTCTGGGTATGATAACCAATAATAAAATTGCGGGTCTTATCCCGGTGGTCTATACCCAGATGGACAACAAAAGGTATATTAAATATAACATTACCGCGAAGGTTTCCATCCGGCAGTTTTTTGAAGGTATTGTGAATAAACAGCAGATTTTGTCCATTTTCCTGGGGATTGTTACATCCTTACAGGCAGCGGAAGAATACATGATTGATGTTGGGTCATTTCTGCTGGATATGGATTATATCTATACGGATGTTACTGTCTATGGTGCATCTTTGATCTGTCTGCCGGTAGAGAATATGAAGAAGCCGCTATTGGAATTCCGGGAATTTTTTAAAAATATTGTGTTCACTGCCAAGTTTGCCCAGGCAGAGGACAGTACTTATGTGGGAAAACTGATTAATTTCCTCAGCAGCACCGCCGGATTCTCTTTGGTGGATTTCAGGAATCTTCTGGAAGGACTGAATCTGGAAAAAGGTGAATCAACCATGAAATCTATGGTCGGATCACAGGAAATATATGATACGAGTATGCCGATGCCGGCACAGACCACGGTGCTGCCCCAGGCCACATCACCTGTGCAGAACAATCAATATGTCCGGAACCAGACAGCGAACACATCCCATATGACCACATCGGTACAGGGGGGAAATCTTACACAATCGAATATATCGTATCCCAACATGCCACCAATGAACCAGCCGCAAGTGAATAACCTGGTGGTGCCTTCGCCGTCGATGGCCACAGAATCACAGATATCACAGCCTCAGAACGCATTGTCTCAGAACTCATTGTCTCAGGGCACGCAAAACGAACAGGAACGAATAAGTCTGATGAAGCTGCTGATTCACTATAACAAGGACAATGCCCATTTGTATAAGGAACAGAAGAAACGGGACAAAGAAGAAAAGGCATCCGGAAAAAAGGATTCGCAAAAGGAAAAGCAAAAAGAGTCCAAAGAAGCGAAAAAAGCACAAAAATCCAAAAAGTCCAAAGAGGCGAAAACATATACAGCAGAATTTGCAATACCGGGAGAAGCACAGACATTACAGACGTCAGGAACAGGGGGAAGACAGGGTGTAAATGCACAGCCGGATTTGACTGTTATCTCATCACAGCCTGTAATGCAGCAGCCAATGATGCAACAACCTGTAATGCAGCAACCAATGATGCAGCAACCTGTAATGCAGCAACCAATGATGCAGCACTCCACAATGCAGCAACCAATGATGCAACAACCCCTAATGCAGCAACCTGGAGCCAATGGGCAGAGACTGGCTGGAACAGCACAGGGCAGCGGCATATATGGTGCAAAGGCCAATTTTGGAGAGACCACAGTTCTGGGAACGGGAAACACAGGGGAAACTACGGTACTGAATGCAGGGATGCAGGCGGCGAAGATAATGCCATTCCTGATCCGTGTGAAGACCAATGAGTCCATACCTATAGATAAACCTGTATTCAGGATAGGCAAAGAAAAAAGCTATGTGGATTATTTTATCAATGATAATACGGCCATCAGCAGGAGTCATGCCAATATTATTACCAGAGAAGGGCGTTATTGGGTGGTGGATACCAATTCCACAAACCATACTTATGTGGGGGGACAAATGATTGCCAGCAATACCGAGACGGAAATTGTCAATGGTTCCAGGCTGACATTTGCCAATGAAGAATTTGAATTCAAGATAATGTAGGAGGCAGTGAAAGCAGTGAATTATATTGTATCGGCAAGCACTGATGTCGGCAATGTCAAGACAAGCAATCAGGACAGTCTGAATGTGAAGACATTGGCTGTCAATGGTGAAACTATGGTCTTTGCCATCATATGTGACGGCATGGGCGGCCTGGAAAAAGGGGAAGTGGCCAGTGCCAGTATGGTAAAGGCTTTTTGTAATTGGGTGCTGAATCGTCTGCCGGAACTGTATGTGAACGGGTTGAACGGTACACAGCTCCAAGAGGAATGGTTCCGGCTAATAGCGGAATACAATGAGAAAATCAAGATATACGGGAAAAAGAGCGCCATCAATATGGGAACCACTGTGACGGCAATGCTTCTCACTGACCGATATTATTATCTTGTAAATGTGGGGGACAGCAGGGCTTATGAGATACAGTCCGGCATTAAAGTGCTGACCAGAGATCAGACAGTGGTGGCCAGGGAGGTAGAGCAGGGATTATTGACTTTAGAACAGGCAGAGGCAGATCCGCGTAGAAGTGTATTATTACAATGTATTGGAGCTTCCGATGTAGTCTATCCGGATTTCTTCTTCGGAGAGACGAAAAAAGATGCGGTTTATATGCTGTGCAGCGACGGATTCCGACATGAGATAACATCAGAAGAGATATTAGGTTATTTCCACCCCGGCAGAATGTTGAATGAAGCGGTCATGAAGGAAAGCGAAAGGGCACTGATTGAACTGAACAAGCAGAGGCAGGAGAGAGATAATATCTCTGTGATTACCATCAGGACTTTTTAGAGGGGCGGATAAAATGAAGGACGTATTACTTAACGGCCATCATTTTATCCTGCTTGCCTGGGGACTGGAGGGCGGATGCGGAACAAATTGCTGCAAGCAGCAATTGAATATGGAAAACAGCATCCGCCCGGAAGTGCCCGGATAAAATGAAGGACGTATTACTTAACGGCCATCATTTTATCCTACTTGCTTGGGGACTGGAGGGCGGATGTGGAACAAATTGCTGCAAGCAGCAATTGAATATGGAAAACAGCATCCGCCCGGAAGTGCCCGGATAAAATGAAGGACGTATTACTTAACGGCCATCATTTTATCCTACTTGCCTGGGGACTGGAGGGCGGATGCGGAACTGGAATAGGAGAGAGACAATGTTGGAAGTAGGCTCCCTTGTGGACGGCAAGTATAAGATATTGAGTGAGATTGGCCACGGCGGTATGAGCGTGGTATATATGGCAATCAATGAAAAGGCGAACAAGACATGGGCGATTAAGGAAGTCCGTAAGGATGGGGTTCTTGATTTTGAGGCTGTGCGCCAGGGGCTGATCGTTGAAACGGATATGCTCAAAAAACTGAAGCATTCCAATCTGCCAAGTATTGTTGATGTGATTGAATCGGATGATACTTTCCTGATTGTGATGGACTATATTGAGGGAAATGCTTTGTCTGTGGCATTGCAGGAATATGGAGCACAGCCTCAGGAGGATGTCATTGAATGGGCCAGACAGCTCTGCGATGTGTTGGGTTATCTGCATTCCAGGAATCCGGCGATTATTTATCGGGATATGAAGCCCGCCAACATTATGCTCAAACCCGACGGAAATCTGACATTGATAGATTTTGGTACGGCCAGAGAATATAAAGCAAAACATGTGGGTGACACCACATGTCTGGGAACCATTGGCTATGCTGCGCCAGAACAATTCGGCGGAATGGGCCAGACCGATCCAAGAACCGATATTTACTGTCTGGGGGCAACCCTGTATCATCTTGTGACCGGACGCAATCCCAGCGAACCGCCATATGAGATCAAACCGATTCGGGAAATCAATCCGGCCCTGTCAGGCGGTCTGGAACAAATCATAATGAAATGTACCCAGAAAAATCCGGATGACAGGTATCAGTCCTGTGCGGAACTGATGTATGCACTGGAACACTTTGATGAAATTGATGATGATTACCGGAAAAAGCAGAAGAGAAAATTAGGGATTTTTATCGCATCTGCAATGCTGACGGTGATATCTGCCGTATTTGGATTGGTGACAGGACAGGCAGCAAGTCAAATGGCAACGGATCGTTTTCAAAGTCTGATGGATGAGGCGGCAAAGGAAACGGATGATATGAAAAAGGCTGCGCTTTATGAAGAAGCAATCAGCGTGCCTGATAAGGCAGGAGAAAAAAGCGCATATCTTGAGTTGATTAAGCTGTTTAAGGCAGACAATACTTTTACGACAGATGAGCAGAGTACACTTGTCAGTTTGATTAAAAATAATCAGACCGTTTTAAAGGAGAATGCGGATGACTATGTGGAAATCTGTTTTGAGACAGCAAAGCTGTTCTGGTATTACTATGATTATGGCGATGGAAGCGACAACCAAGTGACCAGAATGAAGAGCTCAATCGAGTGGTTCCAGGATGTAATACGTAATGCGCCGGAAGATTATGTAAATCTTGGCATGGCCCAGGTGTATTCCAGCATTGGTGAGTTCTATCGTGATATTGCCATCAATACGGTGGAGGCAAGTGACAGAGGGCTTTATGCGCCATTTTTTGTGAAGATAAGCGAGTTGATGGAACAGGTCTGTGAAGATGATACGGAAAGCGAAATTGTAGTGTTGGAGCTGTTGGAGTTGGTAAGGAGTGCTTTACAGCAATATGCAACCAAGTTCAAGACGGATGGTGTTACATGGGAAGAAATATCGGCGTTATATGACAGAGTGGCTGAAAAGGTGATAAGTATAGAAACACAGACAGATAAAACAACAGAGAAGAAGAATCAGACAATAGCACTGCTGGATGATACAAGAAGAGCCATTGCCATTGCATATGGTATGGAATTTGAGGAGGATAAATAATATGTCTGTTGAACAGTTACAGACGCTTTCCATGGCAGGATACATAGCAAGCGGAGGATTTCTGGCGATTACGGTGTTATTATTTTTTGTCTTGAAGATTCCGCGGCTGATTGAAGATATGACAGGTGTTACGGCACGTAGAGCCATCGAGGATATTCGGCGTCAAAATGAAGGAGACGGCAGAAACGTAACCCGTACTGCCGCAAAGAAAAAGGTGCGGGGACGGCATACGGATAAAATGTCATCATCGGGAAGGTTACTTTATGCCTCCGGCGACAGGTCAGGTCCTATGGGGGAGCAAAGGACTGGTTCACCCAAACTGACGGAAACAATGCAGGGTGGTACTTCAGAAGAGACATCAGTGCTTATGCAGGAAGGCACAGGTGAAGCTACAACGGTGCTGCAGCAGGCAATGACTTCGGGAAGGCCATTACCGGGACAGTCAATGGCAGGCAATACGGAAGTGTTGTCCCAGGCACCGGCTGGGTCAGAGCAGGGAAAAGCATCGGTTGTGGTTCAGGTGGATATTGGATTCAGTGAAAGTCCGGAGACAGTGGATTAAAAAGCAGAAGCCAGGATGAAATATGGGATAGGAAACAGGATTGGGAACAAGATAAAAAACAGGATAAAAACAGGATAGGAAATGGGATAAAAATTTTGGAAAGCTCTGCCAGGGGAATGATACCGGCAGAATAGATATATAACTGGAGGGATGGGTTTTGAGAGGCATATTAGGGAAATTCAATGTGGGAAAAATGAATTTGGGGAAAATTCGTTTGCGGAAATTTCACAGGGAACTGGCAGTGATATTAGCAGTATTGCTGATGCTTCACTCGATGCCTATAAGAGCGGAGCAGAGTGGACAGGTCTATGCAAATGCGGCTGATACGGATGGGGCTGCTGCTTCGGGAGATGATGGAAACGGAACTGGCAATGACGAAGGTGACACAGACGGAAGCGGAGACGGAAGTG
>CAMWLE010000071.1 GCA_947175015.1 uncultured bacterium | reverse complement strand
TCTGCCTTCTCCTCCCCTTTCCTGCCTTGTCCCCAACCTTCTGCCTTCTCCTCCCACCCCTCCGCATTCTGTTCCTGGCCTCCTGTGGTCTTTCCCCCGCCTTCTTTCCCTGCTCCAAAGGGCAGAAGCTCTCTCGTCTCCGGAACCACTTTCATGCCAAACCACTCTTCCTGTCCCACATCCAGACAAATTCGTATGAGCAAATGGCTCCTCATGCCAATTGGTTCAATACAAGGTTCTTGTAATCCTCTCTTTTTACAAAAAAATAATATTGTGTCCATGCAAAAATATATGCTGTCTCAGGCAAAAATAGTCTCTACCCCCGCCATCAATTCCTCCATCGTTTCCATGGCGTTGATCATTTGTCTGAAACGGGCAGAATGAGGCATTCCTGTAGTATACCATGCCAAATGCTTTCTCAGTTCCCGCACTGCCGTATATTCGCCCTTGCACCTCAACTGCAGAGCCGCATGTTCCAATATCAGCGCCTTCTTCTCTTGATTTCCTGGCGGTTCCGGCACCGTACCCTTATCTAAAAAACTCACAACATCCCGGAATATCCAAGGATTTCCCTGTGCAGCCCTGCCAATCATAACACCATCACAACCCGTCTGTTCCAACATATCCTTTGCCGCCTGCGGGCCATCCACATCCCCATTGCCGATCACAGGAATCTTCACCGCCTGCTTCACCTGTGCAATGATATCCCAATCCGCCCTGCCGCTGTAATATTGTTCTCTGGTTCGTCCATGCACCGCAATTGCCGCCACACCGCAACTTTCTGCAATTTGGGCTATCTCCACTGCATTGGCTTTGTCAAACCCCTTTCTGATCTTAACCGTTACCGGCTTGTTTACCGCCTTCACAAGAGAAGATAAAATCTCCTCCACAAGCTTAGGGTTTTTCATCAAAGCAGAACCCTCCCCATTATTTACCACCTTAGGCACCGGACAGCCCATATTAAAATCCAAAATAGAAAAAGGACGCTCTTCAATACGTTTTGCCATATCCGCAATTATCTTCGGCTCTGAACCAAACAACTGCAGTGATGCCGGCTTTTCCGAAGGCGCAATCTCCAGAAGGGACTCTGTATTTTTATTGTTATAAAAAATTGCCTTGGCGCTTACCATTTCCATACACACCAGACCAGCGCCCTGCTTTCTGCACAGCAAACGAAATGGCAGGTCTGTCACGCCTGCCATAGGAGCCAGTATTACTTGATTATCCAAAGCCACATTACCAATCATCAATTTACTCATATTCTTTATACTTTCCTGTACATTCCAGTGTTCTCTGCGCTATGCCCTGCTTTTCTGCCCGCCACCTCTATTTTTCCCATAGATAATGCAGAGACCATCCAATGTCAATGAACTGTCATAGATATCAATGGCTTTCGTCTCATCTGCAATCAGCCTTCCCAAGCCGCCTGTGGCTACTACCCTCAGATTACCAATGCCGCTTTCTTCCTTCACTTTCTTGATAATGTATTCCGTCTGCCCGATTTGGCCATATACAAGACCTGCCTGCATACTGGTAATCGTCTCCTGCGCCAATATGGATTTGGGCTTCTTGATCTCTATCTTCGGCAGCTTTGCAGCCTGCGTCCATAGAGCTTCGGAACTAATCCGAATCCCCGGTGCCGTAATACCTGCTGCAAATTCTCCCGCCTCCGTGATCAAATCATAAGTGGTGGCAGTTCCGAAATCCAGCACCAATACCGGTCCACCGTATTTCTCATAGGCTGCCACGGCATCCACAATCCGGTCTGCTCCAATGGCCCTGGGATCTTCCGTAATAATGCGGATACCTGTCTTAGTCCCCGGTCCCACATTCATAGGCTTCGTCTCCGTATATCGCACCAATGCGCCATTCAGCGCGTGCATCACATCGGGTACCACACTTGCCACAATAGACCCTTCCAAATCCGCAGGCTCTATTCCTCGGTTTTTCAATAATTGGGTTATCAGAACGCCATACTCATCGGAAGTTCTGGGCATCTTGGTCATAATGCGAAAAGTGGCCCTGAGTTCTTCCCCCTCATATACCCCCATTGTCATGTTCGTGTTTCCTACATCAATTACCAGAATCATATTATATTCCTTCTATTTCATATTTGTTTTTCTCAGATACCATATTTGCCTCAACAATATTGCCTCAACAATATACTATTTTCACCAGAAACACAATGGCGAAAAGCAAATAAAACAACGAATCGTATCATATACTGCAGTATCATAAATGAACTATCCTGCTATACTCCATAATGAATCATATACTTATTTTCTCTGATTGCCTGCCGGATTTTTTCGGCCAGCAAAACGAGCTGTTTATCTTCGTTTATTCTTTGATCGGATATTACAATATCTTGAAATGCCGCCAGAGATTCCGGCGGAATCAGAGTGACACCCCATCTGGCAAGACCTGTTTCCGGATGATTTAAATTGTGAAAATATGTTTTCATTAATGTCAGTCTGTCCCACCAATCATTGATATACCTATCATCATCAATATATATGCAATGATACCTATTTGGTTCATACTTGGAATAATCCTTATCCTTTTCGATTATATCAATAATTCCGAATTCTGTTTTTATCAAGCGATATCTCCTTCTCTTTCCTGACGTTCAACCACCCTTTTCAAAATCTAACTTAAATCGTATGTTTTACAAGAATAAAGAAAAAGCGTTGTATATAGTTTTGTAAAATCAATAAAATTTTTTCTTTTACCTAATATCCCTTTTTTATCAAATATAATTCTAATATGTTCCGGCATAAAAAATTCATAATATGGAGGTTTTCCTGTAATATCACGTAACCCCACGCAGCCTGTACTGGCAGGATACAACTTTTGATATTCCTGCATACATATCTGAAATAAAATCTTCCTGCCGTCCCGAAATCTGATGCCTTCCGAATGAATCACATCAATATCCCCATAACTGTATTCCATTTTTATCATCCTTACATTTGAATCTCTTCTTTCAAAACAAACACTTTATAATACAATTGCAGGGCTTCAAACAGTTCCTGGCGATGCCGGCGCACCTGGGCTATCATCAATCCGCTGCTGACTTCATCATAATAGATATCGTCATCATCGGCATTCGTCTCCAATACTATGTTGCCATCTTCTTCAAACGCTATGGTAAATACTCCGCCTACTTCTTCCGTAAACAACACACATAGAATATGCAGTTCGTTCTTGATAGACTCAGGAATACTGTCAAATTGCTCATTAAAATAATATTTCATCTCATAAGCGTTGGCGCCGCAGAGCACCGTATTCTTGCCTGCCATCTAAAACCTCCTATTTTAAGTTCCGCATCTGGGTTCTGTTCAGGCAGATGCTGTTTTATAAATTTATTTCAGTTCCTCATCTGCCCGAACAGGACCCGCTACACATACCCATAGAGTCCTCTCACGGATACTTCGCCTGCATATACCTTTGATATCGTGCCGTCTTCTTTCTCTACCAACAGCTCCCCTGTATCATTGATTCCTTTGGATATCCCCTGGAATTCGGCGCCCGGCGCCAGCACGCGCACTTCCCTGTTCCGGTTGACCAGCAAACTGTTATAACGCTCCATCAGTCCTTTCAGGCTGCCTTCCCTTTGAAATATTTCATAAGAAATCTCAAACGCCTTCATGACATTGGCCACCAGTTCCGCCCTTGACACCCTATACCCGCATTCCGCCTGCAGGCATGTTGCCATATCTGCAATTTCCGGCGGAAACGCCTGCTGCCCCACATTAATACCCACACCAATCACCACATAATGGATATAGTCCCGTTCCACACTCATCTCCGCCAAAATACCGCAGACCTTTTTCCCGCCTATGACAATATCATTGGGCCATTTAATGTAAGCCTCCACGCCGCAGGTCTTCCGAATACCGTCCGCAACGGCAAGCCCCATAACCAATGTTACCATAGAAGCCAGCTCAACGCGAAAATCCGGCTTTATAATCAAAGTAAAATACACATTCGTTCCCCCCGGACTGCTCCAGGTTCTTCCTCTGCGCCCTCGTCCGGCAGTCTGCATTTCAGCCACCAGCAAAGTCCCCTGTGCCGCACCATTCTCCGCATCCAGCTTGGCCTGCAGATTTGTAGAGGGCAGGGCATCATAGAAAATCACCGGATGCCCTGCCCATTTGGTGTCCATACGGCTTTCCAGCTCATACTGCCCATATATCTCGCCCTCCGACACCAGACAATATCCTCTGTTCCGAACGGCCTCAATGTCATAGCCTTCTTTCTTCAACTGCCCTATGGCTTTCCAAACCGCTGTGCGGGATACGCCAAATCGATCACACAGCTCCTGCCCTGATACATAATCTCCCCGCTCCCGCAGAAGCGTTAATATCTTCCCTTTCATGCCTTTCCTTTAAAATCATACCACTTATTGGAATGTCTGCCTTTCCTGAACAACACTTTCTGCTCCGACTCTGTGGCCAGAATTTCTTTGATCTCTGAGAATTTCTCCCTTGTTTCCTCAATGGGCATTATGATAAATTCATCAGTATCTTCTACCTCACATTCCTCACTTGACAGAATCCATTGCACCTCACCGTCAGGTAAATAACGCACTTCACGCAGGCTTTTTCCCTCTAACAGGCCAGGGTCAACTTTCGCCTGTATTTTCCTTTTCTTTCTCACTTTTCCGTCCGCACTAATGGTAGCCATCATCACAGCCTTAATGGTGTGCATTCGATTTTCCGCCTCCTCAAATACGAGGGACTGGGCGGATTCAAATACTTCATCCGTGACCTCCATCTCCGTAAGGCCAAATCTGTCGCCCATCTCGGCTCCGATTTCTGTCTTCAGATTGTGGAACGCCGGGAGACAATGCAGGAAAATCGCCTTACTTCCCGCATTATCCATCACATTCCGGTTCACCTGGTAAGGGGATAAATCCCTGATACGCTCTTCCCATATTTCATCCGGTTCTCCCATAGATACCCATACATCCGTATAGATTACATCCACATCTTTGGTACCTTCGTCCACATCCTCTGTCAACACAATGCTGCCGCCGGTTTTGGCTGCAATTTCCCGGCACTGCTCCACCAGCTCCTCCGCCGGGAAATATTTCTCCATAGTACAGGCAGTAAATTGCATTCCCATTTTCGCACATGCCACCATCAGGGAATTGCCCATATTGTAACGGGCATCTCCCATATAAGTCAGTTTGACACCCTTTAATCGGCCAAAATGTTCCCGAATGGTCAAAAGATCCGCTAACATCTGGGTAGGATGAAATTCATTGGTCAGACCGTTCCATACCGGCACCTTGGAATATTCCGCAAGTTCTTCTACAATGGCCTGTTCAAAACCGCGATATTCAATCCCTTCAAACATTCCCGACAATACCCTCGCCGTATCCGCAATACTTTCCTTTTTCCCGATCTGAGAAGCTTTCGGGTCCAGATAAGTGGTTCCCATCCCCAGATCATGTGCAGCCACTTCAAAAGCACACCTGGTTCGGGTGCTTGTCTTCTCAAAAATCAATGCCACATTCTTCCCCTGCAGCATATCCACCGGGATTCCCCTTTTTTTCTTGTCCTTCAGCTCTGCTGCCAGATCAATCAGGTAGACAATCTCTTCCGGTGTGAAATCCAAAAGCTTTAAAAAATCACGTCCTTTTAAATCCATGTCCTGATCCTCCCTTTTCTTATTTCATTATTAATATACTTCAAAACAACCGATTTTTCAACCCCCTTAGAAATCCTGCTGTCACAAATGCCAACAGTTGTTACTTTTCACACCTACGCCACCGCGAGGCGTTTTCATGCGCTTTATGCGTGAAAATTATGCGTGAAAAAACATGAGCGGAAAATCTTTAAGTGAATGACATCAGGAGTGAGCAGTAATCAAAAGTTTCATTGACCTGACTGTATTTCGCAGTTATAATATAATCATCACATAAAAACAGTTAGAAAGGACGGATTTCCAGTGTTTGAATTTACAGATGACTGCAAAATAGGAATTGAAATGATTGATGAGGAGCACAGGCGCCTTTTTGATATCTTAAATAAGGCCTATATTCTCATAACCACAGACTACCATAATGATTATTATCAGCAATTGAAAGATATCATTGCGGAACTTGACAATTACGCAGAACTACATTTTGCTCATGAAGAGGCATATATGGCGCAGATTCGCGACCCTGAGCTGATACTGCAAAGAACACAGCATACTTTTTTTCGGGAGAAAATTCTCGAATTTGATCTCATCAATATAGATGACATCCAGAACCAGCAGCAAGTTCTGTCAGATCTGGTTCTGTTCCTGGCAAAGTGGCTCTACAGTCATATCCTGGGCAGCGATATTATGATTGGAAAGCTTCCGCCGCTGGAAGAGTGGATGATAAAAGAAAATCCCTGTGAGTTTACGGATGAATATCTGGTGGGTGTGGACTTGATTGATGGAGAACATAGACAACTTTTCAGCATCGTTGACCGAGCCAATCGACTGGTCAAAACATATGACGCAGCATCCGGCTATGACAGAATTGTTGGAATACTAAATGAATTAAAAGATTATACCATCGAGCATTTCCGGGACGAAGAAGAGTATATGGAAAGTATACACTATGAAGGAATTGATGCGCAAAAACGAGCTCATGAAGCATTTATCAACAAACTGGAAAATATAGATTATAACGAAATTGAGGAAAATCCACAGGAATCTCTTCAGAAACTCCTGGAATTCCTGTTGGGATGGCTCATCAATCACATCTTATATATGGACAAGAAAATAACTGCGGAACCCTGAACATTTTTGCACCTATACATTTCCGAAGCCCCAAACCTGATATCCAACCTTCATTTATGCCTTTGATGCAGACATCAATTCTTAAAATATACCCGCTATCCGGCATCCAAATATATCTTTCCGAATTCGCCAAAAGCCGCAATATCAGATTGCGGCTTTCCTATTTTTATCTGCTACGATTCTCTTATACTCTAATCAGTGGTAATCACTGTAATTTTACTGTCTGACGACACATTTTCCAAAATGGTATTCTTACCACAGTGTACCCTCTGAAAATACTCCAATGCTTCCAATGGTTTCAAACTGGTAACATCATTATCCGTAATGTCCAAATATTGCAGATAAGGCAGATTTGTTACAAAATCTATACTATCTATTTGCAGCGATTTCAGATACAATTCTGACAAATTCGGAAAACTGTTAAACAATTCAAAATGTGCCGACAGATTCACCTTCGTCGTGTTCTGACTGGTAAACGAGGGATCCTCCATGATTTCCAAATCACTGAGATCCAGAATCTGCAACGTTTCGTTCACAGGCAGGTTATCGAAATCAATCCCCACCTTGCAGTCATCCAAGCTCAAATAGTACAAATTAGGTATACCAAAAATCTCTTCTATATTGCCATAGACATTGGTATCCTCCAGATCAAGCACCATGAGATTGGAAAACTTCGTCAGTGGAGCAAGGGTATCTAAATGACAGTCTACCATTGTCAATGACAAAAGATTCTCCATAGAAGTCAGCACATCCAAATCCCACCAGGAAATGTCATCCAGGTACAAATACACAACATTCACCGCATCTTTCAGAGGCGCAGGATCATCGACATTCTTCAGGGAAAGCTGCTGCAGCCTGGTCAACTTTTCAAAAGACGGCAAATCAAACAAATGTCCCAGGGAAATCTCCAAATCTTCCAGCATTTCCAAGTCTGCAACAACCGAATAGTCGTCATCTACAATACTATAATTATCGGTCAGATACAGACCTGTCAGGTTCGGACAGCTTGCCAATGCGTCAAGGCTGGTAATCTTGCTGTCTTCGACCCGCAAGTATGTCAGGTTCGGCATTGCCTTGATGAAATCAAGGGTTTTCAACTG
The DNA here is from genome assembly GCA_947175015.1 of uncultured bacterium. Lineage (GTDB taxonomy): Bacteria > Bacillota > Clostridia > Lachnospirales > Lachnospiraceae > Acetatifactor. The sequence goes on along the minus strand of CAMWLE010000071.1, from coordinate 10,276 downwards.
TGAAGATGAGATTCCCAACACTCCCAGATTCGTCAGCGACAACAAAGGACTATAATCTGTCAAATTGTCACAATCCTCCAATATCAATCCGTACAGATTAGGATATTGTGTGAGGATAGAGATATCTTCCAGGGAAGCATAGTCCACCGCCAGATACTCAAGATTGGGAAATACCTCTAATCCCTCAAGGGATTTATCAAAAAAAGTAGATTCCACACCCAATTCCAGAATATTTTCCGGAACAGAGATAATATCTGCAAGCTCTTTGATCGTGTTCTCCGAATAGACCGCATACAGGTTATTCAGACCGTCCAGATCACCTGGGTCAAAATCATCATCAATGGAAAGGAATTCCAATCCGGGAAAAGATGCCAAATCAGAAAGTTTTTTATCTGTATAACTCTGGAAAGTCAACCCTTGTGTTTCGCCATAATTCAACTGGTAGGAAATTGTCTTCTCATCTGTGTCAATTTTCAGTGCGGTAAGGCTGGCATATTCCTCCGCTGTAATGGTTCGGTATCCCTTCTCCCAAATCGCTTCTGCCATCTGAATAAAAAATGTGGACTGGGGAACTCGTCTTATTGCTGACGGCACCGCTGTTGGTGATGAAGAACCACTTTCTCTGGAAGATTCCCCATCTCCTCCAGAGGACGCCTCGTTTTCCATCGAACCCACAATATAATCCAACAAACTTCCTGATGAACTGCTGCTTTGAGTATGGTTTGCCCGCATATCACCATTTATAATATCCGCCGTATGCCCGAACAGATTCACCAGAAACACGCCCAACAGAATACACACCGCAGCGCTTATTATTATCGCAACAGCAATCACAGTGCCGGAACTCTTCTTCGGTGTGGAAGCCTGCTGGCTGCCGGATTGATAATTGCTATTGGACTGATAGGTGCTGTTTGCCTGATATGGGTTATTGGACTGATTCATATTATTGGTCTGATATGAATTTCGGCCCTGATTCCCATTACCTGCCTGGTATGAATTTCCGGACTGATTCCCATTTCCTGCCTGATTTGTATTCCCGGACTGATACGGGGATTTGTTCTGATATTCTCCATTCCATTGCTGTGAATCATGTGCCGGAGACTGATATGTATCGTCCCCTTGTTTATTTCTTACATAATATCCGCAGCTCTTGCAGGTCATACGACCATTTATCATTTTCAATTTTGTGCCGCACATAGGACACTTTTGCATTTCGTTTTCCATATTCCCTCTCATTCTGCCGCATATACGACGCTATTCGCAATACTGATATTTTACATGACTATTCGTACTTTATATTTCATCATTATATACCCAAACGTCACACATTTCAAGAATTGCTTTTGGATTGGAAAAAGACTTGTATATTTGCCCCAAATCCTCTACAATAGGATTATTACATAAAGAAGAGGTGTGGCATATGTTAGAAAAGATAACCCGTCTGTTCGGGCCGGTAGACATGACTCAGGGACGCCCCTGGGAAAAAATTATTCTTTTTACCATTCCCATGCTGATCGGCAACATTGCCCAGCAATTATACAATACGGTGGACAGTATTGTGGTGGGGAAATACGTAGGTGACAATGCACTTGCAGCAGTGGGCAGCGCCAGCCCTATCTTCAACCTGCTGTTAGTGCTGTTTGTCGGCATTTCCATGGGTGCGGGCATTATGGTTTCCCAATATTATGGCTCCCGCGACAGAGAAAATCTGTCCAAAACCATTGGCAGCACCATTACATTGACGGCAATCGCTTCCGTCCTGCTGATGATATTAGGCTCTTTGGCCATCCGTCCGGTTCTGGTATTGTTGGATACACCGGAAAGCATTCTTGACTGGTGTACCTCCTATTTATTGATTTTATTGTGGGGAATTGCAGGCCTGGCCTATTATAACATTCTCTGCGGTATTCTTCGGGGATTGGGAGATTCTCTGTCAGCACTGGTGTATCTGCTGATTGCTACAGTGATCAACATCGTCCTGGATGTGTGGTTTGTGGCCGGATTCCATATGGGTGTATCCGGAGTGGCTCTGGCTACGGTGATTGCCCAGTTCATCTCCGCTGTACTCTGTGTACTGAAGTTGCGGAAAATGACTGATTTCTTCGACTTGAAACTACAATATCTGAAGCCAGATAAGGAAAACATTCTTACAGTGATTCGATTGGGACTGCCCTCCGGACTGACACAGGCAATCTTTTCCCTGGCCATGGTGGTTGTACAGTCCTTAACGAACAGCTTTGGTGAAATGATTATTGCTGCCAATGTCATTATCATGAGAGTTGACGGCTTTGCCATGATGCCGAATTTCTCCTTTGGTACCGCAATGACTACCTATGCCGGACAAAATGTGGGTGCAAAACAATTTGAGCGGGTGAAACAGGGCGCAAAGCAGGGTACGCTCATTGCTGCCGGTACTTCAGCCGTCATTACAGGACTGATTCTGCTCTTCGGCCCGCTTCTGATGGGTATCTTCACCAATACTTCGGAACTGGCACAGTTGAGTGCTGATATGATGAAGATTTTGGCCGTGGGCTACATTGCAATGGCTGTAACCCAGAGTTTATCCGGCGTCATGCGAGGTGCCGGTGATACCATAACTCCCATGTGGATCTCCATGCTTACCACTGTGGCTGTCCGTGTCCCCCTGGCCTATGGGCTGGCTTATTTCACCAGGACACCGGAACTCCCCCAGGGACGTTACGAGTGCCTGTGGATTTCCCTGCTGACCTCCTGGGTGCTGGGCGCACTCATCACCTTTATCTTCTATAAAGTGGGAAGATGGAAGAAAAAAGCACTTTGATATCACATGTTACATGATTCCCTACAACTCCCCGCGGCAGATTTGCAGGGAATGCTACTGCTGACCTGATAAACAAATTGATATTATAGTGCAGGAACTGCACTGGAACAGGAGAAATTATGAATACAAATACAAAGAGAGAAACAACTACTGATGTCACCTTTGAAAACGTTATCTGCTACGGAGAGCGAACTGTAGAAACTCAGGAAATGAAGAAAATAAATCCCTCTTGGGATATGGTGAACGAATGTCTATGGAATATGTTCGAGGATGAAGACGAATTTGTTGTACTGACTGTGGCCAATGCTCATGACAACATTCGCTATGTACAGGCCACCCAGATTCCTGACGGAATCACTGTACAACTCGGTATAGAAGAAGGAGAACATACAAAACTTGTGGAAAAACCCTGTACCGAAGGAGAATGCCGGGATATTTTTTATGAATTCTATCACTCTTCCCATGTGCAGAATGTAGGAGAATATCAACCGGTGGAGTTTTATAAATAACAAGAACGATTGCCGGGAGGACGGCACAAATACCATAACGCTGTCCTCCCGCCTACAAGTATTAACTTTTTAGCAATTCTATATGTGAAGACAACATTAATCACTATCAGAACTACCCATATTTGTCACCCCCACGCTATCCAACAATCCTGCTGCCAGCAGCATAACCCCTATCAGTACCGTATACACCACATACGCTGAAATTTCCCTGAAAATCACCAATATGGCAAGAGGAATGATACCTGAAAACAGCCCCACAAGCATTATTATCATGGCGGAAGCACTCTGCTTTACCACCCTGGTTTCATTTTCCCATTCCAAAAGCGGAAACTTACGGTTAACGGCAAATCCAGCCTTTGCAGTAAATACAATGTACACCGCCGGTACTGCCAGCATGTAAAGCAATCGAATTCCCACCGGCCGCAGCGCAATGATCAGCAGCAACTCTGAAACCAGATAAAACGGTACAACCACCAAGATACTCGCCCACACCTTGCTTCTCATAATATCTTTCCCTGATACCGGGAGTGTCTGCATCATCCACCACTGTCTTCCCTCCATGGAAATAGAACAGGAACTCATCGGCATCAACGCCCCCGTCATCCCCAACAGCACCGGAAGGCCCCTTTCCACAATACCACTCATTCCAATCATTTCCTCAAGCGTTTCTTTCCCCATGGTCAGAATCACAATAGCCATCAACACCATCAATACATTGCCCGCCATGGTATTGACCACATATATCACAGAAGAAAAATAATGCCGTAGTTCTCTGTCCACCATACTCCACATAACAGGCCTGCACTTCAACCCTCTCATCTGATAATTTCCTTTTGTTTCATGGCTGACAAGCAGGTTGCAGATACTTGCATAAAAAGGACGCAGTATTTCCAGAAACAATAGAAAACACCCCATAGATACGGCCAGAAACCATAGCAGCCTGTTGACCTTCCCATCCACCATAGCTTCCGCCAGCCATATTCCGGGTGGATAGGTTCTCCGAATCTGCCCTTCCACCAAAGAAGCCATCTGCCGCATCAAATCTTCCAGTTGAGCCTCACCCATCCCGGACAGCCTGAAGCTGCCCAACACAAGGATACAGAGCAAAATCATTGTAAGCACTATGGCTGCCAGATTCTTCCTCTTCCACCTGCTGCTGATACCTGCAATCACTGCCCCCGCCACTGAAGCAAGTGTCAGCGGCAGCAATGGCAGAAAGAGACTTCCCAGAATCCCATACAAATAAAAAGATATGCCTGGTTTCTCCATGCCCCCGTAAACCACCATTCCCGGCAGCATCACAAGAATGCCCAAAAACATATTGGTGAAATACATGGACAGGAATCTGCCGATAATCATTGCCCGGATGGTCACCGGCAGTACAATCTGCTTCTCATAAGCATTTTTATCAAAAAGCACCGATCCTGTCTTCAAAAAGGTGAAAATAAATACCACCACTGCCACGCACATCGACAGCACCGCCGGCACCAAGTATCCCATCTCCATATAAATAAGCCCATAGCTCAGTCCACTCACGTACCCCATCATCACTACTAACAGGAAAATCCACAACACACTCATCAGACAATATCTGGTCTTCTTCTTTGCATCCTTAGTAAATCGAAACTCATTCCATCCCAACAGATTACATAGGGAAATCCTGAGCAATAGTCTAATCTGTTTTCCCATGCTTTGCCACCTCCATAAAAATATCCTCCAGAGATCGGTCCTTTGTCAAATCTTTTGTATCTCCTTCCAACATTAATTTCCCCTCGGAAATCATTCCTATGCGGCTGCAAAGTTTCTCCGCCACCTCCAATACATGGGTGGAGAAAAAAATAGCGCTGCCTTTCTCACAGAACGCATACATTTTTTGCCGCAGCATCAGTGAAGCCTCCGGGTCCAACCCCACAAAGGGTTCATCCAGAATCAATAATTTCGGTTCATGTACCAATGCCCCTATGATGGCAAGCTTCTGCTTCATGCCATGTGAATAAGTGGATACCAGGTCTCCAAGCGCCTGATATATCCCGAAATCCTTTGCTTCCTTTTGTATCCGCTCTTCCCTGTCTGCTGCGGATACCTCATAGAGATCCGCAAGAAAATTTAAGTACTGTATTCCTGTCAGATATTCATAGAGATCGGGGTTGTCCGGTATATATGCCATCACCTTCTTGCAGGCAAGGGGCTCCTTGCATATATTTTTCCCGTCCACCAGTATCTCTCCCTGGTCAAAACCATGAATCCCCACAATGGCCTTAATTGTGGTCGTCTTCCCCGCCCCATTATGACCGATAAATCCAAATATATCACCTCCATGTACGGTGAGCGACAGGTTTGATACCGCCGTCTTGCCACCCTTATAAACCTTTGTCATATTCCTGATTTCCAACATATCATTTCTCCTCGCTGTTCCAGATTCTTCAGTATACATACGCTTGCTGCTCACTTCCCGTCATGCCATCTCAGCGACACAAACAGTTCATGAACTGCCGCTACTGGGAAGGGCATGCGCCATCCATTCTGGGGCATGGCTGGGATCAAACAATTTATGAACTGCCGCTACTTGGAAGAACGCCTGCACAAGTCTTCATTCCGTTCACACTTTCCGCCAGATAGATATACTGCACACCCTCATGATACAGTGTGTCCAAATCGCAGTAAACTAAGTAATTTTTACTTTACAGTATTTATATACCTATTTCAATGGAGCCTTATGCTAGTAATTTCGTAAAAGTATCCCAACGCGATACCAGAACATATCTGAAAACTCATTCCCCCAGTCTAAACGCCCCACTTCACAGCCTGTCTCGCCCTGAATATCATATTGGTAACAATTCAGCCATGCCATTCATAAGCTGCCTTATTGTACATTTCCACCAGCAATTGGATAATATTGCCGGCAACTGATTTCCGTAAGACTGAACTGCTAATGTTCTTTCTTCCGAACTATTGATATTACTCTCATAAAAGGTTATAATATCTCTTAATTTGTAACTCTTTTTGCTAAATAGGCAAATTTTTAACCAAGTACATTAATGGTTCCTGAAAATTAAGACATATTTAAATGGAAATCGTTACAAATGAACTTAGGATACCCGGATTTCAATATCTTTTTGTTTTCAAAGGAATCATGCAACAGTCATAAAACACAACCAGCGAGGATAATGCAATGCACTATGTAAAAGCAAAAGGAATCTTATCATCACAAAACGGAATGAATTTATATCGCGGCTGTTCTCATGGCTGCATCTATTGTGATTCCAGAAGCAAATGCTATCATATGGAGCACATCTTTGAAGATATTGAAGTGAAAGAAAATGCCATTGATTTATTAGAATATGCCCTCCGGCACAAACGTGAAAAATGTATGATAGGCACAGGCTCCATGACAGACCCCTATATCCCTTTGGAAATGGAACTGGGCAATGTCAGAAAAGCCTTATCCCTGATATATGAATATGGATTTGGATTTACGGTCATTACAAAATCTGACCGCATTTTACGCGATTTAGACCTTTTACAGAAAATAAATGATAAGACAAAATGCGTTGTACAAATGACCTTAACTACTTATGATGAGGACTTGTGCAGAAAAATTGAACCCAATGTCAGCACAACAGCAAAACGCTTTGAGGTTCTGAAACAGTTACGGGACGCAGGAATACCCACTGTTGTATGGTTGTCCCCGATTCTGCCTTTTATTAACGATACGTCGTATAATATTGCCGGCATTTTAGACATGTGCATTGCAGCAAAGGTCTATGGCATTATCTGTTTTGGCATGGGACTGACACTCCGCGAAGGAAACAGAGAATATTTCTATGAACAGCTAGACCGATTATTTCCCCGATTAAAAGAGAAATACATCCATGAATACGGGAATCAGTATATGATTGCAAGTCCCAACAATGAATACCTGATGAAATTCTTCCATCAAAAATGCAGCCAGCATGGAATTCTTCATAATAACAAACAGATATTTGATTATCTGTCTCACTTTGAAGAAAAAAATGCTGGCCAACAATTAAGCTTTTGGGATATGTAAGCTGCTTCGCATCAAAATTTATAACCTATCCGATACTGATTCTACCTTTTTATAGCTTCCATCCCCAAGAAACACAAGCAACCCACGATCTCTCAGAACTTGTAGCTGCTGCCTTATTTTAGCTTCCACATTTTGATTATTCGGATGTTTTTCTCTCAATTCATCCACATATTTATAAATATCAATCAGCGAAAATGTATCAGTAGGTATCAAGTTCACACATTCTAACACATCTGCCAGCCATTCTCTGTTTTCCATATAGCTATCCCCTGTTTATCCGTTACAAACTCCAATTAGGGACACATAAAACATCACTTTTTCCTGTATTACCTCAGTCCCTCAACCCCGTCCCTTCCCGCAGCATACCATCATATTCCTCCCATGAAATATATCTGCCGCCCATACTCTCCAAATGCTCCGTATGAAACTGACAGTCTATGAACAAGCACTCCCTCTCTTCCATGAATCGTGCAAAGGCGATCAAAGCCGTCTTAGAGCCATTCTCCTTCTCAGAAAACATACTTTCTCCGAAAAAGCATCTCCCAATACACACCCCATAAAATCCTCCCGCAAGTTCACCATCCTCCAACACTTCCACACTGACGGCATATCCTGCTTCATGGAGCCTGTAATATGCTTCCTCCATTTCATCGGAAATCCAGGTGCCTTCCTTGTCCTCCCTTTTCATACGGCATCGGTGCATCGTATCTGCAAAATCCCGATTCAGCTTCACATTCAGCTCATGCTTTTTCATATATTTCTTCATGGAATGAGAAACATGTATCTCCTTGGGAAAAATGACAAAACGTTCCTTCGGACACCACCACAGAATCTCTTCTCCCGGACTGTACCAGGGAAAAATACCATGGGTATAAGCCAGCAGAAGCCGCTCCACGCTTAAATCTCCCCCCACTGCCAGCAGCCCGTCCGAACGGGCATAGCATGGATTGGGAAATGATACTTCATCTTCATTCAAACGATGTACAAACATGCTGTTTTCCTCCTGCTTCGGCGCAAAATCGAATCTGAAACTTATCTTCTTCCACGGTCAGGCTGCAGTCCCCGCCGTTTTTCAATGCGCCAAACAGAATCTCATCCACCAACAGAGGTTTGATCTCTCCCTGTATGACACGCTCTATCTCTCTTGCGCCAAATTCCGCACTGATGCCCTTCTTTTTTACCAACCTTTTAGACGCCGCATCCACAGATAAATTCACATTTTTCCGCAGCAGCATCTTCTGCAGTTCTCCCAGCTTCTTCTCCACAATCTGCTCCGCCATCTGTTCACTGATACCGCGAAACACCACAATCCGATTCAGGCGGTTGCGGAACTCAGGCTGGAAAATCCGCTTTACTTCCTCTAAAATCACATCCGCCCTCACATCCTGCCCCAAGAATCCTATACCATGCTTTCCAATCCGACTTGCCCCCGCATTTGAGGTCATAATGACAATCACATTCCTGAAATCAGCTTTCCTGCCCTGATTGTCCGTCAATGTGGCATAATCCATGACCTGCAGCAGTATATTGTAGATATCGGGATGTGCCTTCTCGATTTCATCCAGCAGAAGAACAGCATGAGGATTTTTACGGATTTCCTCCGTGAGAAGACCTCCTTCTTCATATCCCACATATCCTGCCGGTGCACCGATTAATTTCGCCACCGCATGTTTTTCTTCATATTCACTCATATCAAAACGTATCAGCTTAATGCCCAGCTCCTCCGCAAGACTTCTGGCAATCTCCGTCTTGCCCACACCGGTAGGCCCCACAAACAGCAAACTGGCCAGAGGCTTTCCCTCCTCCAGCAGGCCGGCCCTTGAGAACTTCACCCCATTGACCACCTGGGCTATGGCTTCTTCCTGACCAAATACCCTGCTCATCAACCGCTCTTCCAAAGTAGCCAGAGCCGCCGTCTCATCATTTTCCACAATCTGCTTTGGAATATGACAGGTTTTGGACAGGATCTCGTCAATCAACCCCTTATCCACCCTCTGCGCCTGTTCAAGGGGATGTAACCTGCGATACGCTCCGGCCTCATCTATCAAATCAATTGCTTTATCCGGCAGATAACGCTCATTCACATATTTTGCGCTCATTTCCACCGCATACTCCAACACACCTTCCTCATATACAACCCCGTGGAATTCCTCATAGTCCTGCCGCAAACCTTCTAATATATGAACGGTTTCCTGAATGCTTGGCTCATTGATATCAATATTTTGAAACCGCCTTACCAGACTTTTGCTTTTCTCAAAATGCTTCTTGTATTCCTCATAAGTAGTCGCACCAATGAAACGGATATGCCCTGACACCAAATAGGGTTTAAGCATATTGGAAACGTCAAAAGTTCCGCCATTCACTGCTCCCGCCCCTACAATATTGTGGATCTCATCAATATAAACAATGGGGTTTTCCTCCTGGCTGATGCTGTCCATGACCCTCTTAAAACGTTTCTCAAAATCCCCTCGATACTGTGTCCCTGCCAGCAAACTCCCCAGATCCAGAGAAAAAATTTTCGCTCCTGCTAAAGGTGCGGGAACCTGTGATTCATTCAACCTCCTTGCCAGTCCATAGGTAATTGCGGTTTTGCCTACGCCTGGCTCGCCCAAATGCAGCGGATTGTTTTTCTCTTTACGGCAGAGAATCTGCATGGTTCTCTCCAACTCTTCTTCCCTGCCAATGAGCGGATTTACCCCTTCCAATTCATCATTCAGGCAACGGGCATACTGCTCCCAAAAACCGCCCCGTACATCACTATCTTCAGAATCCTCATCCTCATCATCTTCCCAGTCTTCTTCCTGTCCCTGTTCCCAGCTATTTCTCTTTCTGTACCCCCAATCATTTCTCTGTCCATACTCCCGACCATATTCCTGGCCCTGCTTCCGACCATTTTCCGGCCCCTGCTCACGGTCATTT